>JAFSYD010000201.1 GCA_017443685.1 Lachnospiraceae bacterium
CACCTATCTGCCGGCGATGGGACAGCACGCGGTATCCACCTCCGGGATCGGCGGGGCGCTGTGTGCGATCGTGATGTGGTACGGGGCGATCCGGCTGAACGCCTTCGATATCCGCATGGGCTATGTAAAGGACCGTCTGTTTGACTTTGTTGAAGCAGGGATCATCGTCTTTGATGTGGACCGGCGTATCGCCATGCTGAACCGCTTTTCAAAAAAGCTTGCGGATGAGATGTCCGAAGCGCCGCGGGGGCTCAATGACTTTTTCCTTATCAGCCGGGCGGTGGCACAGGAGATGTTTTTGCGTGCCGAAAACGGCCTGTATGCTACCAGGCTTACGGATCGGGCGGGGGTCAAATCCTACTCCGTGCGGATCACGGCGATGCGGGATAATTTCGGTGAGATTTTCTGCTATATGTGCGTATTTTCGGATGTGACGGAGGAGGTGGAATTCGCGGCGAAGTTCTCGGTGGCAAGCCGGGCGAAGAGCCGCTTCCTTGCGCAGATGTCCCATGAGATACGGACGCCGATCAACGCGGTCCTCGGAATGAACGAAATGATCTTAAGAGAGGCGGCGGATCCGGATATTTTAGAGTACGCGTCCAATATCGACGCCGCGGGGAATACGCTGCTTTCTCTGATCAACAGTATCCTGGATTTTTCCAAGATCGAAGATGGGAAAATGGAGATCATCCCGGTGCAGTACGATACGGCCTCCTTCATCTACGACCTGGTGAATTCGATCATCCAGCGGGCCGATGCGAAGGGGCTTGCGCTTGATGTGAAGGTGGATGAGAATCTGCCGCGCGCGATGATCGGGGATGATGTACGCTTTTCCCAGATCATTATGAATCTGCTGACGAATGCGGTCAAATACACGCCGAAGGGCACGGTTACGTTTACGATCCGCATGGAGGAGAAGAAGGCGGATACCGTTCGGCTTTTCGTATCCGTAAAGGATACGGGGATGGGGATCAAAAAGGAGGATCTCGGGAAATTATACGAATCCTTCGAGCGGCTGGATGAGATCAAGAACCATAACATCGAAGGAACGGGGCTTGGCATCTCCATCGTTACAAGCCTCCTGGAGCTGATGGGAAGCAGGCTTGAGGTGGAGAGTACCTATGGCGAGGGATCCCGGTTCTGGTTTACCGTCGAACAGCAGATCGCGGACGATAC
The DNA here is from genome assembly GCA_017443685.1 of Lachnospiraceae bacterium. GTDB lineage: Bacteria > Bacillota > Clostridia > Lachnospirales > Lachnospiraceae > RGIG4930. Next base: position 1,177 of record JAFSYD010000201.1, read on the forward strand.
GCCCATCGGGGATTATGAGAAGCGTCTGAAGGAAAGCCGGCGGGGCAGGGAGGAAGATCAGCTGATCTGCGCGCCGGGCGCAAGGGTGCTTCTTGTGGATGATAACGAGATGAACTTAAAGGTGGCGAAGAACCTCCTTAAGCTCTGCGGCATCGAGCCGGATATGGTGCTGTCGGGACAGCAGACCATAGAGGCGATGCAAAAGAAGACGTATGACATCGTATTTTTGGATCATATGATGCCGGGCATGGACGGCGTGGAGACGCTGGCCGGGCTCTTAAAGGAAGACCTGGTCCCGAAGGAGACGACGATGATCGCGCTCACCGCGAACGCCGTAGTCGGTGCAAGAGAGCGGTACCTTGCGGCGGGATTTGCGGATTATCTGTCCAATCCCATCGAGGTGAAGGAGCTCGAAGAGAAGCTTAAGGAGTATCTGCCCGGGGAGGCGTACCGGACAGAGGCCTTGCCCGCTGCGGCGGATCAAGCGCCTGATGTACCGGGTGAAGCGATCGCACGGCAGGGGGGAGTATACGCGCAGTCCGTGGACGCCGGAGGGGCGGAGGTCTTCGAATTTGCTCCGGCAGATGCGGCCGGAGGGGCGGACGGCGTGATCGAGTTCGCCGCGGCAGATACGGCGAGCCGGACGGGTACAGTGACCGAGACGGGCCCGGCGGACGAAGGCGTCCGCTATGACATCGACCGGCTCGCGCAGCTCGGGATCGATACGGATACGGGGATGAATTACTGTGCGTCGGATGAGTCGATCTATTTCGAAACATTGGGCGATTACACGGTGGCCTGTGAAGAGAAGGCTGCCATGATGGGCGCGCTGTTTGACGCGAAAAACTGGAAGGAATACGGCGTGATGGTGCACGCCGCCAAAAGCAATTCCAAAATGATCGGCGCCACGGAGCTTTCAAAGCAGGCCTTAGCGCTGGAGAAAGCGGCGACGCGGGGGGATGTATCCTACATAAAAGAGCATCACGAAGACTTCCTTGAAGCGGACCGCAGGTTGGGCGAAGGGATCCGCGGCGCGGCAGCCGGCTGATGCGCGGATGTCTGACGCGCAGGCATATTCGGTAAGAAAAAACGGTTCAAATAATAACGACAAGGGGATATAATATGGCGATTATCATCCGTACCTTGATCTGTCTCGGCAGTGCCCTGATGGTCTACAATATTATTCGTTATTACGGCTTTTACAAGCATGTCCGTAAGATGGAGAGTATCGGGGAAGCCCGGCGGCTTGCCGGCATACCGCTGATGCTTTTGATCGGCTTTCTGGCGGGCTATCTGATCGTCGGCTTATTGGGCAAGCCGGATATTGTCATGGCGCTGATCCTTTTCGGCGGCAGTATCTATGTCTCCCTTGTGCTGCTCTTTTTGTACCGGATCGTCGGACAGCTCGAACAGAACGAGATCCGGCTTTCCACACTGTATGAGGAGCTGCGCAACAACGTCAAAGACTTAACGAAAAATTCCCTGTCCGTATTCCGCGTCAACCTGACGAAGGATATCGTCGAAGAGCGCGCGGGGAGCGGGCTTTATCCGACGGATCTGGCCGCGAAGAGCTATTCCGATCTGTTCAAATCCCGCCGGGAATACCTGCTGATCGACAAGGCCGGGACGGCGGAACAGCCCTTTTCCCGGAATGGACTTCTACAGAAATTCCATGAGGGGCATTCGACCGTAGAGGAGACCCTTTTCTGCCGGACCGCGTTCCGGACGGCCTGCTTTGTCAAAATGCAGGCCATGCTCGCCGCGCAGCCGGTTACCGGCGACATCGTCGCTTTTATCACGGAAAGCTTCTGTAACGACGAGATGGTGAATGAGACGCTGATGAACAGGGCGCTTGCGGGGCAGTATGATATGATCGGTTACTTAGCCGACAACCGTCTGGGCGTCGTCATCGGCGACCACAGCCTTGTAAAAAAGGGCAGCATCATACCGGTCGGCAACGATGTTGCCTATGAAGAATATCTCCAGAAGCAGCTGTCGCCCGTTCTAAGCGGTACGGAGGAGGAAAAGACGGCGGCGCTGTATGCCCTGGATGCGCACCAGGTGGAGCTTCGCCTGGCGGAAAAGGATCCTTACGAGGTCAACATCGCCTGTGAGATCGAGGGGGAGACCTTTTACAAGCGGTTCGTATTTTACACGATCGACCGGCTGGCGCGGTTCTATCATCTGCTGCAGTCCGATACGACGGAAGCGAGACGCGAGGAACAGAAGCGGGCGAACGAGCTGGAGGTCGCTTTAGAGCAGGCGCGTACGGCAAGCGCCGCGAAGACCGTGTTCTTATCCAATATGTCCCACGATATCCGCACCCCGATGAACGCCATCATCGGCTATACCAATCTGGCAAAGCGCGACGGCATCGGCTTAGACGAGGTGCGCGGCTATCTGGATAAGATCGACGCCTCCAACCAGTACCTGTTGGCGCTCATCAACGACGTGCTGGAAATGAGCCGCATCGAAAGCGGCAAGGTCGAGCTGGAGCCGGAGCCGGTGAATCTGCGGGAGCTTTTGGACGAGGTGCGCGATATGTTCACTTCCCAGATGACAGAAAAGGGCATCTCCTTTGACGTGACCTGTGAAGGGCTGCAGAACGCGAACGTGATCTGCGATAAGACCCGGATCAACCGCATCCTTTTGAATCTGCTTTCCAACGCGTACAAATTCACGCCCCACGACGGTACCGTGGCGGTATCCATGGTCGAGTATGAGTGTGAAAAGGAGGGATACGGGGAGTATGAGCTGAGCGTCCGGGACAGCGGCATCGGCATGAGCGAGGAGTTCGCCGAGCACGTCTTTGACGCTTTTGAGCGGGAGAGGAATACCACCGTAAGCGGCATCCAGGGCACGGGTCTTGGGATGGCGATCACCAAGAGCTTCGTGGATATGATGGGCGGCAGCATCCAGATGAAGACGGCCCCGCAAAAGGGCACGGAGTTCGTCATCCGTCTTTGCTTCCCGATGCAGGAGGATGCGGACGCGGGCGGCGAAGCGCAGCGGACGGAAGGGGAAGCGGAATATGACTTTACCGGGATCCGCGTCCTTCTGACCGAGGATAATATGATCAACCGCAAGATCGCCACGCTGATCCTTACGGATATGGGCTTTACCATTGATACGGCGGAGAACGGCAGGATCGCCGTGGAAAAGGTGACGGCCTCCGCGCCGGGGGACTACGGGCTGATCTTAATGGATATCCAGATGCCCGTGATGAACGGCTATGACGCGGCACGGAGCATCCGGGATCTTGCGGATCCCGCGCTTTCGAAGATCCCGATCATCGCGATGACGGCGAACGCCTTTTCCGAGGATATCCGGGAGGCGAAGCGGTCCGGAATGAACGACCACATATCAAAGCCCTTAGATGTGGAAGTGATGAAAAAGACGATAAAAAGGGTTCTGCTTCGGGCTTAAGAGCGCGAAAAGAGCGGGATAGTATCGTGCCATCAAATCAATGCGGTCGTCGAACAGAAATAATTTTCTGTTCTCCTCATCGCTAATGTGGTATATTGTTTAAACGGGGGATATTACGCTTTGGGGGGATGTAAGCAAGAGAAAGACAGAGCAAGAGGTAAAGCAATGAGTAATACCGAAAAGACCGTTGTCTTTTTAATGAATAAGTACAGCATTGTCGTAAAGGGCATG
>JAFSYD010000202.1 GCA_017443685.1 Lachnospiraceae bacterium
CCGTCCGCGCTGATGCTTTCGATGCGCTGCTCGATCGCTTCAATCTTGTCCTTGCAGGACAGCAGAAGCCGCATCCCGCGCTCATACAGTGCAAAAGAATCCTCCAGCGGAAGATTCGGCTGCTCCATTTCTCCTAAGATCGCATCCAGCTCCCCAAAGCTCTCTTCGAGGGTAAAATCCGCCAGATCCGCATGTATGTCATTTGCCGCCATAACTTACTTCCCCAATCGTTTTCGTAACTGTTGATATGATCTTGCCGTCCGCTAAGCAGCCTGTCATCTCTTCACCGGATGAAATATCAAAAATGCTTTTGATGTTGCGTCCGTCCTTATCCACAAGCCACGCGAAGCCCGACATAAACTTATTAGAGGGCGATGCCCCGTCTAAACGCTCACTGTAGAGCGCCAGGGTATGCCTTGCACGCTCCAGACTCTTATCCAGGCCTGCGGATAAGCGCCTGCCAAGAGCGACCAGATGCTCCTTTTTATGAGCCAGCTGCTTCTTCGGGTGCAAAAGCGTAAGCTTATCCGCCTGCATGTTCCACTGCCGCTTCGCATCGGTCAGTGACCGCTCGATCCGGCGCCGGTAGAGCTGCTCTCTCGTGCGAAGCTCTTTTGTAAACTGCGCATAATCGAAAACGCAAAGCTCCGCTGCCTCGGAAGGCGTCGCTGCCCGCTTATCCGCCACATAATCGGCGATCGTCGTGTCCGTCTCGTGTCCCACCGCGGAGACCACAGGCGTCTCGCAGGCGTAGATCGCCTCCGCCACCACCGGCTCGTTAAACGCCCAAAGGTCCTCGATCGAACCGCCGCCGCGCCCGACAATCAGCACGTCAAGCCCTAACGTATCGAGTGCCGCGATCCCTTCCGCGATCTGTAGCGCGGCGCCCTCGCCCTGCACTAAGACCGGATACAAAAGCAACGATACGTGCGGATTGCGCCGCTTCGTGATGCGGATGATGTCACGGATGACCGCGCCCGACTTTGCGGTGATCACGCCGATCTTCAGCGCGTACTTCGGGATCGGCTTCTTATGTGCCGCATCGAACATCCCCTTTGCGGCAAGATCCCTTTTCAGCTGCTCATACTGCTCATGCAGGTCACCGATCCCCGCGGGCATGATCTGCTTCGCGATGATCTGGTAATACCCGCCCCGTGTGTATACGGATACCTCACCCGTCACCACAACCTTCATCCCGTCCGAAAGCGGCGCCCCAAGGCCGCCGCGCGCGCCCTTGAACATTGCCACCGGGATCTTCCCGGATTCATCCTTTAAGGAAAAATACAGATGCCCCGAGCGCGGCTCGCTCAGATTCGAAACCTCGCCGACCACCTGCATTTCTTTCAGAAACGGCTCATTGTCAAACAGATTATAAATGTAGGTATTCAGCTGTCCAACCGTATAAATATGACGCTTCATGCCAGTTTGCCTAAAATACCGTTCACAAAGGAAGGCGAACGTTCTTCACCGTACAGCTTCGCAAGCTCCACCGCTTCGTTGATCGCAATTCCCGGATCCAGCCCTTCCATTCGCATCTCGTAAAGCGCGAGCCGAAGGAGTGTCAGATCCACCTTGCTCATGCGTACCGTCGTCCAGCCCTCCGCCGCCTCATCAATAGACGCGTCAAGCTCTGCGGTGCGCTCCGTGATGTCCGCAACCTTCCTTGTCACGTAATCGCGGTCCTCATCCTCCCACCGGACGAAAGTAAAATCGGGATCGGGCTCGCTTTCCGCTGCGCCTTCCTCCTCATTGCCCAAAACCTCGTTGACCGCGATGAAATTCGAAACCATTGTCGCCCTCTCATCCGGGTCGCAGAAATCCCGCATAAAGAGC
>JAFSYD010000203.1 GCA_017443685.1 Lachnospiraceae bacterium
ATCATTGACGGGTATTGGTATGATATGGCGACACCGACGACGACGCATCAGAGGCTGGTCAACAAAATATCCTATCGGCTGAATGAATACATTGAAAAGAAAGGCGGCGACTGCGAAGTATTTCCGGCCCCCTATTCCATTTTCTTAAATGAGCGCAATCGCACCTATGTCGAGCCCGACATTTCCGTCGTATGTGATCCCGACAAGATCAGGGAAGACGGCTGCCACGGTGCGCCGGATTTTGTGATCGAAGTGACATCCCCTTCCACCATACGCAAAGATATGGCGATCAAGCTTTTCAAATACCGCACCGAGGGCGTAAAGGAATACTGGATCGTAAACCCGGACGAGCGCAATACGATGCGATTTGTTTTTGCCGATGACGTTGATGATAATGACGGCGGGCAAACCTCCTTCGATGACGAATTGATCTCCCACATCTATCCAGATTTTAAAATACGACTGGCGGATTATGTATAAGCTGCTGCCTCGATTTTTCAATGCTGTCAGGCTTCGTTACCGCGCAGCGGTTCCGCCTGCAAGAAAGCTATGTTCATCGTTTGATCAGAACAACCGATACATCATTGACATTGGTCCCGGTCGGCCCGGTAATGATCAGGCCGCCGGCCTTTTTTAATAGCGGATATGCATCATTATTCATTAGCGCCGCCTTCGCCTCGGCGATGGTCACTACGGCTCCATCCACTTCGAATGTCTCTCCGTCCACGTATCCGCCCGCCGCATCCGTCGGGCCGTCCGTTCCGTCACTGCCGACCGAGAAGATCGCCGTATGGGTAAGGCCCGTGATCCCGATGCCGCCGGCAAGCGCAATCTCCTGATTGCGCCCGCCCCTGCCTGTCCCGGTCAGATGGACGATCGTCTCACCGCCGGCAATGAAAGCAAGAGAACGGCTTGTATCCGTATGCGTACGCGCCACCGCCGCAAGGAACCGCCCCGCTTCCCTCGCTTCGCAATCCAGACAGTCCGTTAAGATCGTCGGCTGATATCCAAGCGACGCCGCCGCATCCGCCGCTGCCCGGACAAGTGAGCGAACACTGCCGTTAACATATGTCTCTACGTTGGAAAGCTCCTTCGGTGTCTCCTGTGATAAGTAAAGTTCCATCTCCGCCGTTATCGTCAGATGGTATTTTGCTGCGATCGCCATTGCCTCTTTGCAGGTCGAACGATCCGGATATGCAGGTCCCGAAGCGATCATATCGAGAGGATCGCCGATAATATCGGAAAGCACGACAGACAGCACTTTTGCCGGTGAGCATGCCAAAGCGAAGCGACCGCCCTTCACCCGCGACAAACGTTTTCTTATGGTGTTGATCTCCGTAATGTCCGCGCCGCATTTTAACAGCTCTTCCGTAAGCAGCGTAAGCGACTTCGGAGAGATCAGCGGACTTTCAAACAACGCGGAGCCGCCGCCCGAGAGCAGGAAGATGACCGTATCCTTTTCCGTAAGGTCTTCCACCATCCCAAGCGCCGCCTGCGTTGCCACATATGAACCTTCGTCCGGAACGGGATGCCCCGCTTCGAACACCCGAAACCTGCCGATCGGCCCCTTCGCGTGTCCGTATTTCGTGATCACCACGCCGCTTTCGATTCTCTCGCCCATCACTTCATATGCCGTATTCGCCATCTGCCAGGCCGCTTTGCCTGCTGCCGCAAGCACAACCCTTCCGTCGCCGAAATCCCTTCCCGTAAGGGTACGCCGCACCGCCTCGTCCGGCAGCACCGCCGCAATGGATCGATCAATTATGACACCTGCGTCCTTTTTTATCTCTTCTCTCATCCGATCTGTCATAAACCGC
>JAFSYD010000204.1 GCA_017443685.1 Lachnospiraceae bacterium
CGCTTTCATAGTAACTGAAAAACGTATTGTCTCCGATGATAATGTGATCCAGCAGCGGAATGTCTAAAAGACTTCCGCAGGCCGCCACCCGCCTGGTCGCCTCGTCATCCTCCCCACTCGGCGTCGGGTCACCGCTCGGATGATTGTGTAAGATCGATACGAAGCAGGCATTGTTGCGGATCGCTGTCCGAAAGATATCCCGCGGAGAAACGATCGCCCTCGATAACGAACCGATTGAAACACAGGCATCTCCGATAAACGCGCCCTTTGCGTCGAAAAATGACGCGATCAGCTTCTCCTGCTGCTCATGCCGCAGCTGCTCCATATAATACGCCGCAACCGACGCCGCCTCATCAAAATGCATCTTAGGCTGCCGCTTGGAGCGTGACAGGCGCTTTGCCGCCTCCGCAACCGCCTTCAGCTGCAGCGCCTTCGTCCTCCCGATCCCGGGAAGGCGCATCAGCTGCGCAACATCCATATCGTACAGATTCAAAAGCTGCCTGCCATTATGCGACAGGACTAACGAGGCCAGCTCCGCAGCGTTATGTCCGGCACTCCCCGTTCGGATCACGATCGCTAAAAGCTCCGAGTCCGAAAGCTGCTCAAACCCGAGCTTCAGCGCTTTGGTATCGGGATCGACCACGCCGTCCCAAACCTTTGTCTCTTTTGGCATATTCCTCCGATCCTTCTCTTCCTGCGGCAGGATTGCTTTTTACGCGGCAAACCGGCGGATCATTATCATCTGCTGCCGGCAAAAATGCCGCGTTGTCAAACCAAAAAAGCGCATTTTTAATCATATCACAAATCGGAAAGCTTAACAAGGTCGGCGTTTACAAGTTTTTGCAGGGAAAGCAAAATTCCGAGCTTGGCATGCTGCCAGGTAAGCCCCCCCTGGAAATACGCGGCATAAGGCTCGCGCATCGGCCCGTCCGCGGAAAGCTCGATCGAAGCGCCCGAGATAAAGGCTCCCGCCGCCATGATGACCGGATCATCATATCCGGGCATATCCCACGGGATCGGTGTCACATGCGCATCCACCGGCGCCGCCGCCTGTATGCCTTCGCAGAAGGCTTTTAAGCCCTCCGGGGAGTGAAACGCGATCGACTGGATAATATCATGCCGCTCTTGTTTTGCCTTCGGTGATACATAAAAGCCCAGATCCCCGTAAAGCTTTGCGGCAAAAACTGCCCCTTTCAGAGAAGCATTCACAACGGACGGCGCTAAGAAAAGACCCTGATAAAACGACCGTAACACCTCCAAAGACGCACCGACTTCTTTTCCGAGTCCCGGTGCGTTAAGCCGGTATGCCGCCTGTTCGATACATTCGCTCCTGCCCGCGATATACCCGCCGAGAGGCGCTAAGCCTCCGCCCGGATTTTTGATAAGGGAACCGACCACCATATCCGCGCCGCACTCCGACGGCTCTGTCATTTCCGTAAATTCCCCATAGCAGTTATCCACCATCACAAGCACATCCGGCTTTATTTTTTTTACAAAAGAAATCAGCTCCCCGATCTCTTTTACGGAAAGCGTCTTCCTTGTCGCATATCCCCTCGAACGCTGGATCGTAATCAGACGCGTGCGCTCATTGATCCCCCGTCTGATCGCGTCATAGTCAAAGCTTTCGTCCGAAAGCAGGTCCGCCTGCCCGTAGGTGATCCCGTATTCCGCAAGCGAGCCCTTAGACGGGCGGATGCCGATGACCTCCTCTAACGTATCGTACGGGCGTCCGACGGGGGAAAATATTTCGTCCCCCGGACGTAAGTTCGACATCAGCGCCAATGCCAGTGCGTGAGTCCCGCAGGTAATCTGCGGGCGCACCAGTGCGCTTTCGGTACGAAAGATATCCGCATACACCGATTCGAGGGTTTCCCGGCCGAGGTCGTTGTAGCCGTAACCGGTCGTCCCGGCAAAGCACTCTGCCGAGACCTTATTCTTCTGCATCGCGGCGATCACTTTCAGCTGGTTGTGCTCGCAGAGCGCATCGAACCGGCCAAAGGTGTCCTTTAACTCGTTTAATTTCTTTTCACCGTAATCGACGACTGCCGCGTCGATCCCAAAGCTTTTGTACGCATCATATGTCATCATAACAGCCTCTTTCTTGCCTCCTCTTCGATCATCCGTGCGATCTTGTCATCGGATGTATATTCTCTCCGGTCGATCATCCGGACATCCTTTTCCCGCTTAAACCACGTCAGCTGCCTTTTCGCAAAATGCCTGGTGTCCCTTTTTATCGTATAGACTGCTTCCTCCAGGGTGATCGTACCGTCCAGATACGCATCGATCTCCTTATACCCGAGAGCCTGCATAGCGGTCATCCCTTTTTTTACGCCGCGCTCGCGAAGCCCTGCCACTTCGTCAACGAGTCCCTCCGCTATCATGGCATCCACCCGGCGATCGATCCGCCGGTAAAGCAGCGTGCGGTCATCCGTCAGGACATAGTATAAAAAATCATACGCCGCCTTACGGCTTCTTTCTCTCTCATTGTGGACGGAAATCGGCTCGCCGGTCAGCTCGTAGTATTCTAGCGCGCGGATCAGACGCTTTTTATTATTCTTATGTATGATCGCGGCGGACGCCGGATCGATGTCCATAAGGCGTGAAAAAAGCGCGTCCGCGCCGTCATTATCATAAGATATTTCCAGTTGTTTTCGGATGGTACCGTCATCGCTTTCTTCTGTAAATGCGATATCGTAAAGCACCGCCTGAATATAAAAACCGGTACCGCCGACCAGGATCGGCAGGCGCCCGCGCCCAAGGATATCCGCGATCGCCTCCTTAGCAAAGGCAGAAAACTTCATCACGTCAAAATCTTCGGTCGGCTCTATGATATCGATCAGATGATGCGGGACTCCTTCCATTTCTTCCGGCCGTATCTTTGCCGAACCGATATCCATATATTTGTATACCTGCACCGAATCGGCGGAAACGATCTCCCCGTTCAAATCCTTTGCAAGCTTAAGAGACAGCGCCGTTTTTCCGGCTGCCGTCGGTCCCGTTAAGATCAATAGTGATTTTTTCATACGATCCTCTTGAATTTCTTATCGAGCTCATATTTTGTCATGGCGATGATCGTGGGCCGTCCGTGGGGACAATGATAGGGATTATCCAGTGTCAGAAGCTCATCGATCAATGCACCGACCTCTGCCAGAGAAAGCCGGTTGCTGCCCTTGACCGCTGCCTTGCACGAGATTGAGGCCACCCGTTCGGTCACGAGATCTTCCGTCGCTTTGCCCTTTAAATCCATGCACAGCGCAATTGCTTCCATAAACATCTGCCTCGCGTCGATATGGTAGAGATTCCCGGGAATGGCAGTCATCGCATATTCCCGCCCGCCGAAAGGCTCGATCGCATATCCGATCCTTTCAAACGAGGACAGATGCTCTTTCAGCGCCGCTTCCTCCCGCTCGGACAGACTGACGATCACCGGCGGTGAGAGCAGCTGCGAAGTCATTTCCTTTTCGGAAAGCTGCTTCATAAACCGCTCATACAGCACCTTCTCATGCGCCGCGTGCTGGTCGATGATATACATGCTTCCGTCAAATTCCACGATCCAATAGGTGTCAAACACCTGTCCGATGATCTTATGATGCCGCTTCGCTTCTTCGGAAAGGAAGGTGGTCTGCTCGTAACGATAAGGCTGTTCGGTATGATCAGCGTGTTGGGAAGGATCACTATCGTCCGGTGTATGTTTCGCTTCATATGGGGATACCGTGGACTCTTCTACGCTAACGGCATCACTTCTTTGATACGAATAGGGCGCATATCCTGATGGTGCAGTCTTTTCGCCCTCTGTCATGGGCTCTGCAGGCTTTGCCCTTTCGTCTCCTCTCCGCTGCTCCTCTTTTTGCTCGCGATACCCGTACTGCGGAGCGTAAGGAGAATCCGCGGCGACGGACGCCGCAATATCCGCTTTCATCTGTGCAAGACGGTTCGTTTCAAAGGGCTCCGCACCGGAGACGTCCCTGCCTGCTTTGTGTTCTTTTTCATCAAGCGGTACGCGTGCCACATCCTCCCGCTGCGAAAGGCGTTCATTTACGATCGTACGTAAAGAATCAAATACGGCGATCTCATTATCGAAACGTACGTCCTGCTTGGTCGGATGCACGTTCACATCCACCATCCCGCTTTCAAAGTCCAAAAACAGCACCGCAAACGGATATTGATGCTGCATCAGAAAGCCGCTGTAACCGTCCTCGATGGCACGGCTTAGCAGCTTGCTTTTTACATAACGGGAATTCACGAAAAAGGTCTCGTACATCCTGTTGCCGCGGTTCGCCGCAGGGGTTCCGATAAAGCCGTGGATGCTAAAAGCCTCCGTCTTCACCTCGATGTCCAGACATTGGGCCGCAAGCTGCTTCCCGTAGATCTCATAGATCGCGTCTTTTAATCTGCCGTTGCCCGCGGTCTGCAGTTTCTGTGCGTTATTTACGATGAGCCGAAACGCCACAGACGGATGGGACAGCGCCAGATGCTCCATCAGCTCACTGACGTAATTGCCCTCGGTCATCGGAGATTTCAAAAATTTTTTGCGCGCAGGCGTATTGTAAAACAGCTGCCGTACGAAGATCGTCGTTCCGTCCGGGGCGCCGACCTCACGCATCGCGATCTCTTTTCCTCCGTGGATCTCATAACTCATCCCGACAAAGTCGGTACGCGTTTTGGTCAGAAGCTCCACCTTCGATACCGCGGCAACGGAGGACAGCGCCTCCCCGCGAAAGCCCAAAGACTGCACCGATTCGAGATCCTCCGCCGTCCGGATCTTGCTCGTCGAATGGCGCAAAAACGCATTCCGAAGCTGCGACGCGTCTATCCCCTCGCCATTATCGGTCACACGGATGAAGGTACTGCCTCCGTCCTTGATCTCCACCGTAACTGCCGTCGCACCGGCGTCGATCGCGTTTTCCACCAGCTCCTTTACCACGGATGCCGGCCGTTCCACCACTTCGCCCGCCGCTATTTTGTCGATCGTTGTCTGATCCAGGAGGATGATCTGTTTTGGTTCCATCAGCTTCTTACCTTATTCTGTAATTCCTGTAGTTTCAGCAGCGCTTCCACCGGCGTCATATTTGTGATATCGAGGCGTTTTAACTCGTCCACAACCGGATCGGACAGCGTAAAATCAAAAAGGGAGATCTGCATATCGTCTGTCTTTTTCTCCTGATGTTTTGCCTTTTGCTTTCCACCCTCGACCGAAATATTCTTCGCAAGATCCGCGATATCGTTCGCCAAAAGCTCTTCCACAATGGCCTTAGCGCGTTCGGTCACAGCCTCCGGCACTCCGGCTAAGCGTGCGACCTGGATCCCGTAGCTCTTGTCCGCTCCTCCCGGAACGATCTTCCGCAAAAAGACGATGTCATCTCCGTTTTCTTTTACCGCGATGCAATAATTATGTACACCGGCAAGCTTCCCTTCCAGCTCGGTCAGCTCATGATAATGCGTCGCAAACAGCGTTTTCGCACCGATGATCTTTTTATCCGAAATGTATTCCACCACTGCCCACGCGATCGCAAGCCCGTCGAACGTACTGGTACCGCGCCCGATCTCATCTAAGATCAAAAGGGAATCCTTCGTCGCGTGACGCAGGATATTCGCGACCTCATTCATCTCCACCATAAATGTACTCTGTCCGGATGCAAGGTCATCGGACGCGCCGACTCTGGTAAAGATCCGGTCAACGATCCCGATCTTCGCCTCGTCGCACGGAATGAAGCTGCCGATCTGTGCCATCAGGACAAGCAGGGCAGTCTGACGCATATAGGTGGATTTCCCGGCCATATTCGGTCCCGTAATGATCGAAATGCGGCTGTCCTTATTGTCGAGATAGGTGTCGTTGGCGATGAACATCTGATGGTCGATCATCCGTTCGATCACCGGATGCCGGCCGTTTTTGATGTCAATGACGCCGTCCGTAGTGATCGTCGGACAGACGTAATGCTCATTCGACGCCACAAAGGCGAACGACTGCAAAACATCTAACAGCGCCACCTGCTTTGCGGTTCGCTGGATGCGGTCGATCTGCTCCGAAACCTGATCCAGTACTTTTCTGTACAGATCATATTCGAGGCGGTACAGCTTTTCTTCAGCGCCTAAAACTTCATTTTCCAGCTCCTTTAAGCGCGGCGTGTAAAACCGCTCCGCGTTGGCAAGCGTCTGCTTTCGGATGAAGTAGTCCGGTACCAGATCCTTATAGGAATTCGTGACCTCAAAATAGAAGCCGAACACCTTATTGAAATTGATCTTTAAATTTTTGATGCCGGTCTTTTCCTTTTCCTCCTCCGCCAGGTCGGCGATCCAGTTTTTCCCGTTGTCCTTTGCGCTGCGAAGCTTATCCACCTCCGGCAAAAAGCCCTCTTTTATGATCCCTCCGCCGTGCACGACGACCGGGGCATCCTCATTGATCGACGCCGAAAGCAGATCGCAGATGTCCGTCATCGGATCGATCTCCTTATATATCTCTTTTAAGATCGACGACTGCGCCGTGCCAAGCGTATCCCGAATACCGCTTAAGACGGCAAGGGAATTGCGCAGGGCGATCATATCCCTTGGATTCGCCGTATGGTAAACGACGCGCGTAACCAGCCGCTCCAGATCATAGACCGCGTCTAAGTATTCCCGCAGTTCCTCTCTTAAGATCACATCCGACAAAAGCTCCCGTACGCCGTCCTGCCGTCTTGTGATATCCTTTTTCTTTATCAGCGGCTGCTCAATGAACTGCCTGAGCTTTCGCGCGCCCATTGCGGTCTTCGTTTTATCCAAAACCCAAAGCAAAGAGCCCTGCCGCTTTTTGTCGCGCATCGTCTCCAAAAGCTCCAGATTCCGCCGCGTCGCCGCATCGATCATCATATAATTGCCTTCAACGTATACGCCGATCTTCGTGATATTGGCAAGGTCACTCTTTTGCGTTTCCTTAAGGTACTTAAGTACCGCCGCACCGCAAAGCGCACCCAGCGGGAACTCCGAGAGGCCCAGGCCCTTAAGATCCTTTACCGCAAACTGCCAGAACAGCAGACGGAAGAGATCATCCTCGTCAAAATATGCCGCATCCTTTGCCAGCACGGCGATATGCTCCGTTTCGCGTGCCGCGGACAGGTCGATCCCCGACATAAAGAAGGGTTCGTTGCAGATGATCTCCGCCGGCGCGAATTTTTTTAATTCCTCCACGACCGCCTGCACATCGGAAAGCTCCGTCACGAAAAATTCCCCGGTGGAGACATCGCAGAACGACAGCCCGAAGGCGTTGTCGCTGTAGATGATGCCGCAAAGATAATTGTTGGTTTTCTCGTCGAGCTCCTCGCCGTTGATATTGGTTCCGGGGGTAATGATACGAATGACCTCCCGTTTTACGATGCCCTTCGCTTCCTTCGGATCCTCCATCTGCTCGCAGATCGCCACGCGATAACCCTTTTCCACGAGGCGTGCGATATAGATATCCGCCGAATGGAAGGGGACGCCGCACATCGGTGCCCGCTCCTCCTGTCCGCAGGCCCTGCCGGTCAGTGTCAGCTCCAGCTCCTTTGATACCGTTTTGGCATCCTCAAAAAACATCTCGTAAAAATCCCCCAGCCGGTAAAACAGAATAAAGTCCGGGTATTCATCCTTCATTTGTAAATAATGCCGCATCATCGGCGAAAAATCAGCCATCTTACTTTTCCTGTTTATCTATGGTCCTTATTACTGTTCAAATAGCCTGAACAGTTACCGGTTATTTACCTTATCGATCACGGCTTCGGCTACCCGAAGTCCGTCCATCGCCGCGGAAGCGATCCCTCCCGCGTAACCCGCGCCTTCCCCGCAGGGGTATAAGCCTGTGATCGTACTCTCGCAAGTATCATTCCGCAAAATGCGGATCGGCGAGGATGTCCTGCTTTCGATCCCCGAAAGGATCGTCTCCGGATCACAGAATCCGGCTATCTGCGCATCGAATGCGTGCATTCCGTCAATGAACGCTTCTTCCGCTTCCTCAGATAAGATCCCGCGCAGATCGCCAAGCACGGCCGCCCCCTTCGTCTTCGAGGCAAAGCCGCCGTAGGTCGTACTGGCACGGCGCGCCGTAAAATCCCCGAACAGCTGTTGGACGATCGCACCGCCTCCCCGTTCAAAAACGGCCCGTTCCAGCTTCCTTTGCCAGGCGATCGCCGCCATCGGATCATTCAGGTCATATTCCTTTGCCCCGACCGCAACCACGATCGCGCTGTTGGCGTTGCCGCTGTCTCTTGCGGCATAACTCATGCCGTTGACACAGGTCATCCCTTCTTCCGAGGACGCGTTCACAACATATCCGCCCGGGCACATACAAAAGCTGTAAACCGGCCGGTCAAGGTGCTTTGCCACAAGCTTATAAGGCGCCGCCGGCAAAACCCCGGCCAGCCCGGGGCCGTATTGAGCTGCATTGATCCGCTCCTGCGGATGCTCCACCCGAAAGCCGACCGCAAACTCCTTCGCCTGCATCGGCACCCCCTGTTCGTAAAGGGTCAAAAACGTATCCCGTGCACTGTGTCCGGTCGCTAATATCAATGTATCACAGAGGATATCCCGATCGCGGCGTACGCAAACGGCCGCTTCCAGGGAACCATCCTTTGTCCCAAATGGCCGGTCCGGTATATCGGAAGACGGTTGCGCTGTCGATACGGTGATCCCCGCTATCTTACCATTCTCCAATATGAGCTTCTCCAGGCGCGTATCAAACAAAACCGCTCCGCCTGCTTCCTCGATCGCCTTCCGGATCGCGGGGATCACGACAAGCAACTTATCCGTTCCGATATGCGGCCTCGCTTCATACACAAGGGAAGGATCCGCGCCGAAGCGTACGAAGGTCTCCAGCACAAAACGGTGCCTGCCGGTCTTATCCTTCACCGAGGTATTCAGCTTGCCGTCGGAAAAGGTTCCGGCGCCGCCTTCGCCGAACAGGACATTGCTGTCCTTAAGGAGCTTTCCCGATGAAAAAAAAGTCTCCACCGCCGCCGCACGACGATCCGCCGGCTCTCCCCGTTCGATCAAAAGCGGGCATAATCCCGCCTGCGCGAGCGCATACGCGGCAAACAGCCCGGCCGGGCCGGCACCGACAATGACCGGGCGCGGGCGCGCTGTCCGGTTTTCGCCTTCTGTGACCGGACAGGTCCGAGCTGCCACAGCCTGGTCTTCGGTTGTCAACACCTTCGGTATCTCATACTGCTTCGGA
>JAFSYD010000205.1 GCA_017443685.1 Lachnospiraceae bacterium
GCCCGGTTCGCCGCCTGCATATTCGGCATAAACCGCTTGTAGGAATTGCGTCCGGCCATTTTGACCGTATAAAGCGCAAGGTCCGCGTTCTGGTAGAGCTCGTTGTATTCCGTACCGTGCGACGGGAACATCGCATATCCGATCGACATCGTGTATGTGATCGAATGTTCGTGATACGGAACCGTTTTCTTCGTTTCCGTGAATTCCTTTAACAGGCGATCCACCTCAGACGCGGGCAGATTTTTAAGTACTGCCAGAAATTCGTCGCCGCCGATCCGGGCCACCAGGCCGTGGGGCTCGAAGATGTCCTTCATCCGCGAGGACGCATCCTTTAATATCTGATCGCCGCCATCGTGTCCGTAGCGGTCATTGATCTGCTTAAAGTTGTCAAGGTCTAAGATGATGAGCGCCGCATGAACGGTATCCTCATCCGCCATGATCTTACCGATCAGCATCCCCGACGTACTGCGGTTGTAAAGTCCGGTCAGCGGATCACGCTCAGCGAGACGGTGGATGGTCTCATTCGTCCTGCGGTAGCTGTCCACGTCGAAGGTCAGGATGAAGATGTGGATATCCCCGCTCTCCATCTGCCGCATCTGATAGCAGGTATTCATATACCGCGGCGCGGAATCCTGCTGATCCGGCAGACGCAGGTATTCGACGTTGCCGTTGATCTCGCCGTTCGCATAGCTTTCCAAAAGCCTCTCCCGATTGTAAAAGTCCTCGATCCTGCTCTTGTACTCTTCCACGGTAGAGCCCGTGATCATCTCACGGATGACCTCGTCATACGGGATCCCCATGCTGGCAATGTCATCATCGATGATCTCCTGCTTGCCGAGGTGAAGGTTCGCCACCACATTCGAGCTCAGATCCGCCTCAACAAAGAACGAATTGCGCAGGAACTGATCGAAGGAACCGTAATTTAACATATTCGTAAATGCACTGCTTGCCAAAAGCAGATAGACCGGATTGCCCGGCATATCGTAATACTCCACGCCGGACTGTGTGATCTCCGGAAGCCGCCGCATCCGCTCCGCGTCAATGCCGCGCGAGATCAGAAGGAACATCTTCTGCCCTTCGGAAATGACCGGGATCATCATATACATCTGCCAGTCGTAATTCCCCTTCGCATCCCTCGTACGGAAATAATCGACAACGTACCGTCCGCCGACTTCATTGAGGCGCTCATCGATCGTCGAAAGGTCAAGGAAGTCGTTAAACTTCTTCTGATCCTCCACATAGATATTCTGCTTGACGAATTTCGGCGTCGCATCCTGCAGAGAGCCGCGCACGAAGGGCATGTCATAACGGGAGGTGTCGATATAGACGTTCTTGACATCACTGCCGTCGCCCGTAATGATGTCCACGCGCGAATACAGAGAGTATAAGAACCGCAGCGACGCATCCATCCGCTCGCCGCGCTCATTCGGATCGTCCTCGCTCATCCGCTCCACGACCGCAACCAAAGCTCCGCTGTCGTTCTCCACGTTGTAAGACACGCAGCGCATCATAAGCCTGTAAAACCCGTCGCTCGTGACGAAATCCTGATCGTATTCCGTGCCGGTGTAAATGCACTGCTCTGCGATCGCCCGCACCTGCGTCGAAAAGGTGAGCATCTCGTTATTGAACACATGCTCGGGATCCGTATCCCCGTCCACACCAAGCGGCGTGAAGACCTTCTGGAAATTCTCGTTGTACATCAGGAAGGAAAACCGCTTGCCGTTGAATTCCATGATCGCGATGGGCAGAAGATTCACCAGCGACGCATCCGCCTCCTGATTGCCCCAGCCCGTTTTTAAGGGAGACTGCGACAGAATATTGACACGCCCGATGGCATCCACGTAGTCGCGCTCCATGTCGTTCTCCGGCAAAAGCTTTTCGTGACGCTCATCGTCAAGCGGCGCCGGCTCGCCGTAAAGGAGACCCTGCGTCTTCTCACAGCCGATCTCGCGCAGAAAGTCCATCACGGCCACATCCTCGATATTCCCCATCATAGTCTGGATACCGAGCTCTTTTGCCATATTCATAATATTCTTAAGAATGATCCGCGCGCGGTAGCCTTCGCCGAACTCGCGGATGAATGCCGAGTCGATCTTAAGTGTATCGAACGGCATATCCTTTAAAATATGAAGCGTTGAATTGCGCCCGCCGAAATCGTCCATCCCCAAAAGATATCCCGCGTCGCGGAAGCGCACGAGCTCCTTTTGCATATCCTCGCGGTCTTCCGCAAGCATACCCTCGGACAGCTCGAAATGCAGGAATTCCTTTTGCAGACCGAAACCCGTAACCGCCGTGTCAACGATCGCCAGCATATCTTCCATTTCGAAATCCATGCGGGACAGATTTAAGGATACCGGCACCGCCGTTTTCCCTGCGTCGATAAACGCACGGATGTCCCGGCAGACATGACGGATCATATAGCAGTCCAGCCGGTGGATCTGCCGCGCCTCCACAAGCGTCGGTAAAAACTCCTCCGGAAGCAAAAGCCCGTATTCGGGATCATCCCACCGGGAAAGCGCCTCGTAACCGCACAGCCGGC
>JAFSYD010000206.1 GCA_017443685.1 Lachnospiraceae bacterium
CGTACGTAATACGACATGGCGCAGCGTCATATCCTCTACCGAGCACGCCTTATCCACACCATTGATCAAAATACGGTCCCCGATCTCGAACGGACGTCCGATTGAAAGCATGATCCCTGCAAAGATGTCCTGCAAGACATCCTTTCCGGCAAGACCTAATACACCGGTTAAGACTACCGTACTTCCAAACGCCATCTGATAAAGCCGGTGCCCCATATCCGTTTCGGAAAATGCCCATAGTAAAAGAAAGATCACTATGACAATACGGATCACATTTTCAAAGAAACGCAAGTGCAGCTTCTTCTGATGCACCTGAAGACGCTTGAAGATCGCTGAATTAATATTAAGTAAAACAATACCGATAACGATAGCGATAACGATCATGATGGCGGTCGTTAACGTGACGAATGCCTGACCGGTTTCGTGATCTGCTAATGTAAACGGAAACACAAATCGCTCCCCCCTTCCTTAAAAGAATACCGGAACAAAACTATTCCGATCTCAGCGCAATAAAATCAAAAAATTATAACGGCCGGATCGCGCCCGTTCGCTTTGCCGCCTCGGCAACGGCGCCGGCAACGGCGTCCTTGACGCGCGGATCAAAGGCTTCGGGGATCACATAATCCGCCGTAAGCTCCTCATCGCTGATAATACCGGCGATCGCTTTTGCCGCTGCGATCTTCATTTCCTCGTTGATCTCCGTCGCACGGACATCTAAAGCTCCGCGGAATACACCGGGGAACACCAGAACGTTATTGATCTGGTTCGGATAATCCGACCGTCCGGTCCCGACAACGACAGCTCCGGCTGCCTTTGCCTCATCCGGCATAATTTCCGGGGTTGGATTAGCCATGGCAAAAATGATCGGTTCATTCATGGAAGCAACCATTTCTCTGGTAACGAGTCCGGGGCCGGATACGCCGATGAATACATCTGCACCGACAAGCGCATCCGCAAGCGATCCATGTTCGTGATTCAGGTTCGAAATATGGGAAATGGCCTCCTTGCCGGGATTCAAGCCCTCATCGCCTTCGCAGATAATGCCCTTCCGGTCACAAAGGACGACATTGCCGAATCCCATATCGATCAGAAGGGTTGCGATCGCAATACCGGCTGCTCCGGCGCCGCTCATCACGATCTTAACCTCTCCCATCTTCTTCCCGGCAACCTTCATGGCATTCAAAAGTGCTGCTGCGGTAACAATCGCCGTACCGTGCTGATCATCATGAAATACAAGAATGTCGCATTTTTCTTTTAACTTCTGTTCGATCTCAAAGCATCGAGGCGCTGCGATATCTTCCAGATTAATGCCGCCAAACGAGCCCGACAGCAGGCAGATCGTATCGACGATCGTATCGACATCGTGGCTGCGGATGCAAAGAGGGATCGCGTCTACATCTCCAAATGCCTTAAAGAGTACACACTTCCCTTCCATAACAGGCATCCCTGCTTCCGGTCCGATGTCCCCTAGGCCAAGTACCGCCGTACCGTCCGTAACCACGGCTACCGTGTTCCAGCGTCTCGTATACACGAAGGACTTATTTATATCCTTTTGAATCTCCAGACAAGGCGCCGCTACCCCGGGGGTGTAGGCGATGCTTAAATCTTCCGATGTGTTCGTGGCAGCGCGGGAAGTCACTTCAATCTTTCCGTGCCACTCTTTGTGCTTTTCCAGTGCGATCTTATTGTAATCCATTATCGTTCCTCTATTTTGTCACTATCACACAACAGTGACAATTCCTTAGTCAAGTTAATATCATCCGAATGATATTTTACCATAAAGCGATAATGAAAATCTACAAAAATGTGAATTCCTGTAAGAACTGCCGCAAGAAACTGTCCGGGTGTTCGAACAGCTGCAAATACCCATACATTCCGACGTTCGAACAGCTAAAATTTATTTAAACATTTCCGGCGTGAACATACCTAAGGTGTTCTTTTGCGGCGTCTACAAGAGTAAACAGATGACCGATATCCGTTGCATCGTGATCCTTCATCCGAAACCGCGGAAAGAACCGCGTCAGATGAAGTGGGATATCCACCCCCACCTTCCGGCCGATCTTAGCGAGATATGCGGCCAACTCCGTGATCTCATCAACGGAATCATTCTCTCCCGGGATGATAAGTGTAGTTACTTCCAGATGACACCTGCCCGCTGCGGCTTCTATGGTATCCATTACCATCCTTTTGCTGCCGCCGATCAGCTTGTCATAGAATCGATCCGTAAAGCCTTTCAGGTCGATATTCATTGCGTCCGTCACAGGAAGCAGCTGCTCAATGATCGAAAGCTCTGCGGTACCGTTCGTAACAAGAACGGTATGCAGTCCCGCCTGCTTCACAAGACGTGCCGTATCCAGAACATACTCATATCCGATCAATGGTTCGTTATAAGTGAAGGCTAACCCGATGTTCCCCTCTTTTACGTAAGACAGAGCAAGCTCCGCCAGACGCACGGGTGACACAAACGTCGAATGTTCCTTCGCCGCCGAAATAAGCCGATCCGGGGATATGCTGTTCGTTTGTCTGTCAGAAGACTTCTCAATCCCGGAATTAACAGCTTGTTCTCGTTCATATACTGATGCAAGATCATAAGAGATCGTATGATTCTGACAAAAGGGACACCGCAGATTACATCCGTAACTGCCGATGGAAAGAATGCGGCTTCCCGGATAAAAATGATACAGGGGCTTCTTTTCGATCGGATCCAGGGCAAATCCGGTAATCCGTCCGTAATTGTCACAAACAACACGATCTTCCAAGCAGCGGCGGGCCATACATAAGCCAAACTGACCTTCCTTTAGATCACAATGATGAAAACAAACGTCACAAACTGCCATTGCAAGTCCCCCTTCCTGCAAAAAAATAATACGAAATATGCAGCTAAGGAACTGTTAAGAATTATCTTTTAAATTTGGCGCAGGATTCGCGCTCAGATGCAAA
>JAFSYD010000207.1 GCA_017443685.1 Lachnospiraceae bacterium
CCTTTCAAAGGTTTTGCCTAATGCGTTTTGCTATTCAGCTGTATTCGCGTCTATAGCTGCCTGTATCTTTGGAGTAGGAGGATGAACCGGGAGTGATGCAGTCCGTACTTTTGGACACATAGTGTGCTACGATGGTCTCCCAGAGAAAGGAGGGAGCGCCATGAGCAGTGAATACTTGCCGCGGGAGGATTGCAGGGTCACGGTCTGCAAGCTCCCGCCCCACGTGAAGGGGCTCTGTACAGTGAAAGGCACCGACGAGCTCATTTTTATCAACGAGGATCTGAGCGAGGAGGCGAAGATGGCAGCCTTCGCGCATGAGCTCCGGCATCTGCGCCGGGGAGATCTGTACAGCGAGGAACCATTGGAGGAGATCGAGAAGGAATGACCTGTAGAAAGTGCCAAAAAGAAATGCCGGAAGGCGCCGTGTTTTGTCCCTGGTGCGGGGCAAAGCAGGTGACGACAAAACGCAAGAGAGCGAAGCGAGCTAACGGGCAAGGGTCTATCTTAAAACGGGGTGAAACATATAAAGCCATCGTAAGAATGCATGCTTATGACGGGACAGTCATTTCTCGTTCCAGGAGTGGATTCAAGACGCGTCGTGATGCCGAACTTGCTATCCCGGATCTGGTCCAACAGCTTCGGCGTGGGGATGTTCTGAAAGAATCAGTGAAGTTTGCCGAGCTGTATGAGAACTGGGTGCCATTCTATTCGTCGCGGGTGAGCGCCGGAGAAATGAAGAGCGCCGCAGCCGCTTTCAGACATTTTCAAAGTATTCACAACTACCGATTTGCCGACGTTACCACAGCTCAGATGCAGTCCTGCATTGACTCATGCCCAAGAGGGAAGCGGACCAAGGAGAACATGAAGCTGTTGGCCCGGCGCATGTACGCATACGCTATCGGGGAGCGGATCGTGGCCGTGAACTATGCAGACTCCCTATACTGTGGGAACGATCCGAAGGGGAGACGCCCTCCGTTCACGAAGAACGAGATCGCCCTGATCGACCAGGCGGAGAGGGACGGCGTACCATACGCAGACTACGTTCTCGCCATGATCTATACGGGATTCCGCCCCACGGAGTTTCTGACGTTGACGCGGGACAGCTACGATCCGGTCGAGAACATCTTTATCGCCGGGATCAAAACGGAAGCAGGGTTCGACAGGGTGGTGCCTATCCATCCGCGTATACAGCCCATAGTGGACCGTGCCCTGGCCCGCGGACACATTCTTTTTCCGGACGAAAACGGGCGGATGATGGACGATGAAAGATTCAGGGTAAGATACTTTGAGCCGCTTATGGAACGATTGGGGATCATTGGCCGTGTACCGTATTCGTCCAGGCACTCTTTCGCTAATTTCTTGAAGCGCCCCGAGCAAGAGAAACTTGCTGACAGGGACATAATCGCCCTAATGGGACACAGCGAAAAAGCTCAGACGATTTATTACCAGACTGCAGACCTGGACGAACTTCGCGCTATCATCAACTCTTTTCCGGTGCTGGTGAGTTGATTTCTATTGTTACCCAAATGTTACCCATAACATGAATAATGCCTATATATTGTCATTTATATTTGGTTCGGGACCAAAAGGTCGTGGGTTCAAATCCCGTCGCCCCGACCAATAAA
>JAFSYD010000208.1 GCA_017443685.1 Lachnospiraceae bacterium
AAAACGCCCTCTCAAACACGTACCATCATACGCTGACCTTTGATCACGGGGAGCCTCACCCCGGCGCACATACTATACTCGAAAACGATCCTGCCTGATAAAAGGCGCTTCCTCATAGTTCTGATTGCCCTCGGAAGTCCATTCAGCACTTACATTCCTTTCCGCCCTCACACCATCGGCGGCTCGCTCCTTAAGAAAGCGGTAAGGCCTACTCACTCTTCCTCAACGGTTTATAACAGACTATCAAAAGGGATACGTTTTGTCAATAAAAAATTTCGGAAAACCTGCGTCCAATGAAAATGCGGATAGAGGGACTTGAACCCTCACATCATAGATACCAGAACCTAAATCTGGCGCGTCTGCCAATTCCGCCATATCCGCAAAAAATTTAATCTTCTTTAAAGAACCCTTCAATCTCCTCCAACAGCTGATCCGGAGGCATCGTCTTCAGCAGATACTTCTCCGGCTTCACCGGGATATCCGCCATCGCTCTTTCCACATCATTCTTCGCCGTCAAAAACATCACCGGGACGTCCGCTGTCAAAGGATCCTCCCGTAGCATCGCAAGCACCTCAGGTCCGTCCGCCACCGGCATCTCATAATCCAAAAGGATCAGGTCCACTTTCTTTTTCGACAAAAGGGAAACCGCATTCGCACCGGAATTCGCCATATACACATGGTAGCGATCGGACAGCCACAGCTTTAAGGTGCGCAGCATCGTTCCGTCGTCATCCACCACGAGAATACGCTTTTTGGCTTCCGCCCTTGCTTCTTCCTCGATCGCACCGGCAAGCCGCTCACAAAGCTCCCTGACATTCAAAGGCCGCATAAAGGTGCCCGCCACAAAACGATCCGGCTCTGAAAAACACTCCCTTGCCTCGCCGATCTCTTCCCAGCTTCCCAGGAGATACAGGCTCGCCGCCTCTTCATCCTCGCAAAGCAGTCCGTTCATATCCCGAAGGAATGCCTTAAGCTCGCCCACGTTCTTATCGATATACACCAGCACGATCCGCGGACGATCCTCAATTTTAATAAAATCTTCAAATGCCGGCACGCATGAGATAACCTCGAACCCTTCCTTCGCCATATTTTTCACCATGGCGTCCACCATAAAGCCCGCCCCCGCGGCTGCCAGCAAAACCCGTTTCTCCATCATTTTCACCCAAATGTCATAGTAACCTAAGAAGTTCCTCCCTGTCAACCGCTGACAGGCACTTTTTTACCTGCAGGAAGGTTTCCTCCTCCCCGGCAGGCATCCGGTAATCGGAAAGCTGTGCCATCACACTGTCCGCGCTGTCAAAATCAAACGCCTCCACAAATTCCCGGATCGCCGCAAACGCCTCCGCAAGCTCCTCCTCCGGGATCTCCGGCCGCGCATCCGTATCATCCGCCCCCATCACAAGCGGCGTGATCTTATCATAATAGGAACGATACATTTTTAAAAGCCCCGGCGTCTTTTCCGCTATTTCCCGTGCCGCATCCGCATCCCCCTGTTTGGCCAGATCCCCGCATTTTTCCAGATGCGCCGCATCCGCGGAAAGCTGCAGGGCACCGATCAGGCGGGATGAGCTCTTCAGCGCATGGACGAGGATCGTATAGTTCTGATAATCCCCCGCCTCAAGGAAACGGGAAATATCCGCCGCCTTTGCCGGAACCGCTTCCAGATAATCTTTCAGCACCTCCATCAAAAGCTCCTCGCTGCCGCAGTTTTTGATCGCCGTTTCATAATCTATGCTCGTGATTCCGGCAAGCGGTGAAAATGTCTGCGAATACCTGCCTTCCGTATCCATTTGGGAAGGCTTCCGTTCCATCCCGGCCGAAAAATCCGCACCACCCGCATCCGACGAAGACGTCGCCTCCTCCATATACGCCGCATAGCGATCATCCGCCTCATCGATCACAAGCTCCGGCGGAAGATACGTCCGAACCATCTCTTCCAGTCGAACACTGTCGATCGGTTTTGCGAGATAATCTGTAAAACCTTCATTTAAGAAATTCTCTCTTGAGCCTGAAACCGCGTTTGCTGTCAAAATAATGACCGGTACACCGGCGCACAGATTATCCTCCAAAGCCTCCATACGGTGCAGGGTTTCCGTCCCATCCATCTCCGGCATCCGGTGGTCCAAAAATATTATATCATATTTAATTTTCTTGATAAGTTCCAGTGTTTCCGCACCACTCTGTGCCGTATCGATCTGAATCAGCGTTTTTTTCAAAAGCCCTTTCGCTACCGTCAAATTCATAGTTGTATCATCAACCACCAAAACTCTCGCCGATGGCGCGATGAAAGTTGCATGATAGGCTTCATTCCTCGCTGCCGCATTGCGGTACATTTCGGAAAAGCTTCCGATGGGGACCCACTTCGTCACCTG
Organism: Lachnospiraceae bacterium; assembly: GCA_017443685.1. Lineage (GTDB taxonomy): Bacteria > Bacillota > Clostridia > Lachnospirales > Lachnospiraceae > RGIG4930. Next base: position 2,373 of record JAFSYD010000208.1, read on the forward strand.
CTGCACTACCCCAAACGAAAACTCCGACCCTTCTCCGTAGACACTCTCCACCACAAGGTCGGTTCCCATGAGATGTAAGAGCTGCTTTACAATGCTCATCCCAAGCCCCGTACCTTCGATATTCTTATTCCGCTCTTCCTCGATCCGTTCAAAGCGCGAGAAGAGCTTTTTCATATCCTCTTCCCTGATGCCGATGCCGGTATCCTTCACGGAGACCATCAAATTGATCCTTGTTTCATCAATCCGCTCAAAACCGACGCTCATCGTCACCGATCCGGCCTGCGTGTACTTTACCGCATTGGTCAGGATGTTAATGATCACCTGCTTCAAGCGCACTTCATCGCCGTACAGAAGGTGCGGCGTATTCTCATCCACGTTGACAAAAAATTCCAGATTTTTATCCTTTGCCTTCACCGCGATCATATTGATCAGGTCGTTGATCATGGAAGACAGCTCATACTCCGTCGCGATAATATCCATTTTCCCTTCTTCGAGCTTGGAGGAATCAAGGATGTCGTTTACCAGACCAAGCAGCGATTTCCCGGCGCTTTGGATATCGCTCGCGTAGGCTAAGATCGCCTCGTCCGTACTCTCGCGCAGGATCATTTCATCGAGGCCGAGTACCGCGTTGATCGGCGTCCGAAGCTCATGCGACACGCTCGATAAAAATCTGGATTTATTCTCGGATGACTTGCGCGCGATCACAAGATCTGCCTGCAGCCGCTCCTTCTCCCGCATCTCATCCACGAAACCGGTGATCTTCGCCGCCATATTGGAGAGCTCGGCATACAGCTCCCCGATCTCGTCATCGTTCGTGATCGGCAGATCCTTAACCTTTTTCAACTCTCCTTCCCGCTGTTCATCTTCCACATCACAAAAATCGCGGATCGTCGCAGCCATCGACGTGATCGGCCGCACGATACGCCTTTGCGCGTACGCATTGGCAAATACCGTAAGCGGGATCAGTGTATTCATGATCATCATCAGAAGCTTCAGGTCGAAGGCAAGACCGCTTTTATTCATGACAAAACGCATATGCCCTTCCAGATGCGCGCCGGTATCTTCGTTCACCGGACGCCGCTTCCCCTGCGTCCCTGATGTCCCGGTGCTATCCTCATTGTCTGCCGCGGCGTTATCCGCACCCGATCCGTCCTCCGCTGCCGTAGTGTTATCCACACCAGATCCATCCTCCGTTACCGCAGCATTGTCCGCACCCGCGCTGTTTCCCGCTGCCGCATCGCTATCCCCACTCTGCCTATCGTTATTTTGCGCATCGTTTCCCGTTTTTGATGGGTTCCCGTCCACCACGATCACATTTCCCGTCTGTTCATCCTCGACCATAACGGTGTTCTTATTTTCCTTTCCCAGATCCATCAAATCCGACCAAAAGAAACCCTCCACATTGCCGATCACGTCATCTGCCATCAACGGCATCAATGCGTTTGCAAAACCGATCGCCGCTACGCCCAGGATCATTCCCTCGGTAGCGATCAGTGCCGTGACGCACCGGGACAGCCTGGAATTCCGCAAAAAGCGCTCCTGCCTGTCCTTATTCCTGCCCTCGGCATAATAGAATCCGTTAAACGTCAGTGTCTTGTACCGGTCCGGTACATAATGAAAAAACGCATACGTCAGCGCAACCGACAACGCGCATTCCGGCAGCTCCCCTATGAAACTGAACAAAAACTGCGCCGGGGAAAAATAGGAAAACCCGCTCGCCGAAACGATCACCTCCAGTACCGCATAGACATCCCCGATCACAAATGCGAACACCACAACCAGCCATGCCAGCTGCTGCTTTTTGCCGGAATACCACCCCGCCTGCACCGCAAAAAACGCGATGATCGCGGCGATCAGATAGATGAACACGGCATATGCCTGGGAAAAATCAAGCACCAGTATGTTAACAAACGCAAGCGCAAACGCCACCATCGCAGGCATAAAGCCCACGATCCCCGACATCAGGATCATCGGAACATTTTCCAGATGAAAGGTTATTCCACCAATGGCGATCTGTCCCATCGCCGTACCTGTGGACAGCGTTTTCATCACCAGATACGCGGCTACGAATATCGTCGCGATCGTGATCAGCACATAATGAGTGATCTGTCTTTTTTTGTCGCCGAACAGCTCCCGCGATTTCATGATCGTATGATCGCGGTGCTGCTCGATATGTTCCTTTACATCTTCGATCGTATTCAGCGTATCGTGGATACGGCTGCGTCTGTTTCCTGTGTTTTTTCCCATACCACACCTTTCATTGTGCACAATTTTAAAATCCATCCTTCAATTTTGTGGATAATGTGGATAATTTCGTTGATAAATAATTCCACGCTGAGGAAAGTATAACATATCCACAATGGAATGTCATTGAAAAATGCTCCCGGACAAACGAAAAGGAGGCCGGGGATATGCTCCCGAAGCCTCCTTCATACATGGGAGGGCATTTAAAATGCCCGAAAAAGGGTAGAATATCGACACATCTCACTCCTCGGTCACGGAAGATGGACGCGCCCATTTTGCGCGGTTCCCCCGTATGTAGCGACGTCTTGGGAGTGGATGTTATTTATCATTACTTATTTCTGTCATATTTTATCGCAAACTGCATCACTCCTGCCCAATGCCCGGCGTGCAGATTGTCGTCAAGTACCAGTTCGCAGACCATCGGGAAGCTTTGCTTTTCCGTCCCGATCTTGGCTGCGTCGAATACCCGCTCGGTCTGTCCCGTAAAATGATCCGGCCGGAATTTCTTGCCCGTTGCGTCACCGTCATACTCATCCTTATCATATATGAACGCGTATCCGCCGACGTAGGCATTCCGCTTGCTGCTCATATTATTAAGTACGAAATTATAGTCCTTATCATATCCTTCGGTCGTCGTTACCGCCAGCTTTACCTTATCCGTCGGATCGGCAAATTCGGTCACCACAGTAAACTCAAGCTGCGACGGCTTCCCTTTTTCGATGCTTTCAAGATCGACCTGCTTTGCGACACTGATGATAAAATTACCGTCCGCTCCGTTCCCTAAGTTGATCTGCGGCCGACCGAGCATCGCATCGACCTGCTCCTGTGTCAGCACAAAATCGAACTCATAGCTTTGTGTTTCGGTCTGTTCACCGTTTCCCTCGATCTGCCCCGTTTCCGTCGGGGTTACCGTCGCTTCCACGGGATCGGCCTCCGGCACGTTCGCATATGCGGATGCTTCCTTCTCCGATGTGATGACCGTTTCCGCTACCGTCTTTTCGCTGTTTGTCTTCGGAGTGTTTTCTGTTTTTGCTGCCTGTGTTTTTTGTTCGTTTCCGCTGTCGGTTGCTGCCGATGCGCTGTCAGATGTTCCCTGCGCTGTCGCTGTCGATGTGTTTTCTGCTGTCCCCTGCGACGTTGCTGCCGTGGCTTTTGCTTCTGTTGCGGATGCCGCGGCGCTTTCGGTTGTGCTGCTGTTAGTGTTTTCGGAGGCGCCTGCTGTCGTTGTTGTAGTTGACGTGCTCCCGGCACCTGCTTCGTTTGCCTGTTCCGCGTCGCCGGTTGCTGCAAGCGGATCTGATGACGACGCACCCGCTTGCTTTTCGTTTGTGGTTCCGGTGTCTCCGCTATTATCGGATTGCGCTGCTTTTTCTTCGCTTTTGGATGCTGTGATGGTGGACGGGATCGTTTCCTCGTCTGTCAGCACTTTCAGTTGGTTTGAGCTTCCACTTTTTTCTTCTGTGTTGCTTTCTTCGGTCGCTTTTACCGGCACAACGGGAACCGCCGCAAGAGTGATCACTAATACGGTTATCGTGAGCAGACATATGAAATTGTGGAAGCGGTTTCTATGTCTTTTCATTTAGGTAGTCCTTTGGTTCTTTGTCCGTCCCGGTTGTTGTTGGTTATATTTTGATTATATTTTTGCCCTATTCGCTTTTACTGAGGTACTATGCGTTTTGGCTATCAGATATTCCTTTTTCTCCAAGCGATGAGCACTCCGACGAGCTAATCGTCAACTCCATCATCAATTTCTTTGGAAAATGCTCATTGCTTCGCATTTTAAAGAT
>JAFSYD010000209.1 GCA_017443685.1 Lachnospiraceae bacterium
GTGGTGAGCAGCAGCGTGTCGCGATCGCGCGGGCGCTGGTGAACGAGCCGAAGATCCTGCTTGCGGACGAGCCTACCGGTAACCTGGATAAGGACAACGCATGGGAGATCATGAAGCTATTGGAGGAGATCAACCGCCGCGGAACGACGGTGATCGTAGTAACGCACGACCAGGGGATCGTACGCGCGATGAATAAGCGCGTCATTACGATCAAGCGTGGTGTGGTCGTGGATGACAGGGGAGCGATGCCGGATGCGGATTAGTACGGTTTTCTATAATATCAGACAGGGACTTGCCAATATCTGGCGCAACAAAATGTTTTCGCTGGCGTCGATCGCAACGATGACGGCGTGTATTTTTTTGTTGAGTATTTTTTACTCGCTCGGCACGAATTTCAGCCGTATGGTGCAGGAGGCCGAGGAGGGCGTTGCGGTTACCGTCTTTTTTATTGAGGGTATATCGGATGAGCAGATCGAGGCGATCGGCAAAGAGATAAAAGGACGCGACGAGGTGGCGGAATACAATTTCGTCTCGGCGGATGACGCCTGGGAATACTACAAGGATGTGTATTTCGAAGGCAATGAAGAGGCGGCGGCTTCCTTTGCGAATGATAATCCGCTCGCGAATTCGGCAAACTATGAGATCTATCTGAGCGATGTTTCGAGACAGAGCGAGCTGGTCGAGTTTTTGAGAGGACTCGACGGTGTGCGGGATGTCAAGCAGTCCGAGGTGGCGGCGAAGACATTGACCGATTTTAACTCCCTGATCGCACTGATCTCCGTAGCGGTTATCGTGATCCTGATCGCGGTTGCGGTATTTTTGATCAGCAATACGGTCATGGTCGGTATCGCGGTCAGAAAAGAGGAGATCGCGATCATGAAATACATCGGCGCGACGGACCGTTTCGTACGGGCGCCGTTCATCGTCGAGGGTATTGTGATCGGTCTCGTCGGTTCGATCATTCCGCTTGGCATATTATATGCGCTTTATCATATGATCATGAATTATCTTGGCGAGCGGTTCGGTTCTCTGTCGGGAATGATCACGTTTGTGCCGGCAAAGCAGATCTTTGAATTCCTGGTACCGGTATCCATCGTGCTCGGCGTCGGGATCGGCTATTTCGGCAGCCGGATCACATTAAGAAGACATTTGAAAGTGTAAATACAATGGATGAATACAGGAGCATGAATTACACGGGTGATATGCCGACGCAGAATCCTTACGACAATCTGCCGCAGGGGAATACGGACGGGGGCGGCGACCCGAAGGGCAGTTTTGCAAAAGGCGTGCTTGTCGGAACGGTCGCGACGCTGTTGATCATGGCGGTACTTGTCACAACGGTTGGCGCGGTGTACCTGCGCTTCGGTAAAAGTACCGCGGAGGGCGGGCAGGAACCGTCGGCAAAGTCGATCTCGGATGATACAAAGCTTGAAGTGATCACGCAGATGATCAGCGAGTTTTTCTACGACGACGTGGATCCGAAGGCTTTGTCCGAGGGCGTGTATAAGGGCGTGGTCGGTGGTTTGGATGATCCGTACTCCGAGTATTATACGGCAAAAGAGTACGCGGATTTCGAGATCGCGACGACAGGTAATTACGCGGGGATCGGCGCCCAGCTTTCCCAGGACAAGGACACGATGGTGGTCAACGTCGTAAAGGTTTATGACGGTTCTCCCGCGCAGCAGGCGGGTCTTCGGGCGAATGATATCATCGTTGAAGTGGACGGGACGACGGCAACGAGCATGGCGCTCGATCAGTTCGTACAGATCATCCGCGGCGAGGCGGGGACATCGCTTGAGATGACCTACACCAGAGGCGGCAAGGAGAATACGATAACCATCACCAGAGCGAATATCACCGTGCCCTCCGTGGAATACCGGATGCTCGAAGGCAACATCGGCTACATCGAGATGTCGGAGTTTTCGGGCGGGACATACGATGAATTTATGAAGGCGATCGCCGATCTTGAAAGTCAGGGGATGCAGGCGATCATCTACGATATGCGTGCCAACGGCGGCGGACTCGTAGACAGTGTGACCGCGATCTTAGACGAGATCCTCCCCCAGGGGACGACGGTCTATATGCTTGACAAGCAGGGCGAGAAGACGACCTACACCTCGGATAGCGAGCATCAGATGGATTACCCGATCGTGGTACTGACGTCGGGCAACACCGCAAGCGCGGCGGAGATCTTCTCGGGAGCGATCCGCGATTATGACCGGGGGACACTGATCGGCACGAAGACCTACGGCAAGGGCGTCGTACAGTCCACCTTCCCGCTAACGGACGGCAGTGCCGTAAAGCTTACAATAGCAACCTACTACACGCCGAACGGCGACTGTATCCACGGAACAGGCATAACGCCCGACATCGAGCTGGAATACGAATACTCCGGTGACGAAGAAGCAGAAGAATACGACTATTACGCCGACAATCAAATATTAAAAGCAATAGAAGTATTAAAGGCGCAGTAGAAGTTTTATTTGTAAATGCGTAGCAACCAGCAAGTTTTATGAATGAAAGGAAGTGAAATAAATGGTAGAGCTTGACCAGATGAAGCAGGATCTCCTTGCTTACAAGACACCATTACAGGAAGTGAGGGATTCACTTTAACTTAGCGGAAAAAGCAAACCGCATCAAAGAACTGGAACGGGAGATGGAAGCGCCGGATTTCTGGAACGACGCCGAAGGCTCCGCCAAAAAAACAAGAGAATTAAAAAGCTTAAAAGACGACGTGGCCGTTTTCGCGGGACTGGAGCAGCAGTATGAGGACATCGAAGCCTACATCGAGCTCGGGAATGAAGAAAATGATCCCGAGATCCTTGCGGAGGCGAAGGAAGCTTTTGCGGAATTTGAGAAAACCTTCGAAGCGATCCGCATGAAAACGCTGCTCTCCGGAGAGTATGACGGCAATGGAGCGATCCTCACCCTGCATTCGGGAGCGGGCGGAACCGAAGCCTGTGACTGGGTGTCCATGCTGTACCGGATGTATACAAGGTGGGCGGAAGCACATGCGTTTACCGTGGAAGTCCTCGACTATCTCGAAGGCGAGGAGGCCGGGATCAAGTCGGTCACGATACAGATCAACGGAGAGAATGCCTACGGCTATTTGAAGTCGGAAAAGGGTGTGCACCGTCTGGTCCGGATCTCGCCGTTCAATGCGAACGGCAAGCGGCAGACATCATTTGCTTCCTGCGACATCATGCCGGAGATCGAAGAGGATCTGGATGTAGAGGTAAGGGATGAGGATATCCGCATCGACACTTACCGGTCGTCGGGGGCTGGCGGACAGCATATCAATAATACATCATCCGCCATCCGTATCACGCATTTTCCGTCCGGCATCGTTGTGCAGTGTCAGAATGAGCGCTCGCAGCATATGAACAAAGACAAGGCGATGCAGATGTTAAAAGCCAAGCTGTATCTTTTGAAACAGGAAGAGCAGATGGCGAAGGCAGCGGGCATCCGAGGCGAGGTGACGGAGATCGGCTGGGGCAATCAGATCCGATCCTACGTAATGCAGCCGTATAAGATGGTAAAGGATCTGCGCACGGGCGAGGTAACGGGCAACGTGGATGCCGTAATGGACGGGGCGATCGACGGTTTTATCAACAGTTACTTAAAATGGCTGTCCTTAGGCTGTCCGAAGCGGGATACGGCAGGAGACGACGAGGAATAAACAGAGGAGAACAAGATGAAAATAGCGATCATGGGCTACGGAACGATCGGTTCCGGCGTCATGGAGGTGCTGAAAACGAACGGCGGCGTCATTGCGTCCCGGGTCGGTGAGCCAATCGAGGTAAAAAAGGTTCTGGATCTGCGGGATTTTGAAGGAGATCCGGTACAGCCGCTCGTCGTACACGATTATATGGACATAGTAAATGACGACGAGATCGTAATGGTGGTAGAGACCATGGGCGGAGTTGAGCCGGCGTATACTTTTGTCAAAGCGATGCTCGAAAAAGGCAAGGCGGTAACGACCTCGAATAAAGCGCTGGTCGCGGATAAGGGGGCGGAGCTTCTTCGGATAGCGGCCGAATGCGGGACGAACTTTATGTTCGAGGCGTCCGTCGGCGGCGGCATCCCGATCATCCGCACGATCTTAGCCTGCCTGACCGGCGATGTGATCGAGGAGATCACCGGCATCGTCAACGGCACGACGAATTATATGATGACGAAGATGATGCGCGAGGGCAGCGATTTTGACGCGGTGTTGAAAGAGGCGCAGGCGAACGGATACGCGGAAAAGGATCCGACAGCGGACATAGAGGGGCTTGACGCATGCCGCAAGATCGCGATACTGACGTCTATCGTTGCGGGAGCCCAGGTGGATTATGAGGACATCCCGACGGAAGGGATATCGAAGATCACACAGACGGACATCCTTTATGCGAACAAGATGCACCGTATGATCAAGCTCTTAGCGGACAGCAAAGCGGTCGGGGATACCTATTCCTGCCGTGTGGCGCCGTTTCTGGTGGCGCAGGAGCATCCGCTGTATGCGGTCAACGACGTTTTCAACGCCGTATTTGTCAAAGGCAATATGCTTGGCGAGAGTATGTACTACGGCAGCGGTGCCGGTTCATTGCCGACCGCGAGCGCGGTGGTCGGAGATCTGGTCCGCATGGCAAAGCACCTTGACCGTGTGATCCCGATCGAATGGAGGGAAGAAAAGGTCGTTTTAGCCGATGAAAAGGAACAGCGCTACGCGCATTTTATCCGCTCAACGGCAGACAAAAAGGCAATAGAGACGGCGTTTGCGCAGGTGGATTTTATCGACGCGGGCGTGGAAGGCGAGATCGGCTTCGTTACGCCGGTGATGAGTGAGCGCGAATTCGATAAGTGCGCGGCAAGCCTTGGGGAAGGGGCGGTCGTGGGACATATCCGCATCGCGTAAGGAGAAGAATTAATATGCTGATAGTAAAAAAGTTCGGCGGCAGCTCGGTCGCGAACAAAGAGAGAATCTTAAATGTAGCCGCGCGGTGCGCGGAGGATTACAAGCGTGGCTTAAAGGTGGTTGTCGTCCTATCCGCAATGGGTGACACGACGGACCGGCTCATCAACCTCGCGCATGATATCAACCCGAATGCGCCGAAGCGCGAGATGGACATGCTGCTTGCGACAGGTGAGCAGACTTCGGTCGCACTGATGGCGATGGCGTTCCATTCGATGGGGATCCCGGCAATCTCGCTCAATGCGTTCCAGGTGGCGATGCACACGACAAGCGAGTATTCGAATGCCCGTTTTAAAAGGATCGATTCCGAGCGGATCAACCACGAGCTGGAAAGCGGCAAGATCGTGATCGTGACCGGATTCCAGGGTGTGAACCGGCGGGATGATGTAACGACCTTAGGCCGCGGAGGTTCCGATACGACGGCGGTTGCATTGGCGGCTGCGCTCCGTGCGGATGCCTGCGAGATCTTTACGGATGTCGAAGGTGTATACACGGCGGATCCGCGGGTGGTAGAGACCGCGAAGAAGATGGATGAGATCACCTATGATGAGATGTTGGAATTGGCGACGCTTGGCGCGAAGGTGCTGCATAATCGTTCGGTAGAGCTCGCAAAGAAATTCGGTGTACAGCTTGTGGTACGCTCCAGCTTGAACAAAGCGAGCGGCACAACGGTAAAGGAGGTTACCAAAGTGGAAGGAATGCTGGTAAGCGGCGTAGCAGTCGATAAGAATACGGCGCGGATCGCGATCCTCGGCGTGAAGAATGAGCCGGGCGTTGCGTTTAAGGTGTTTGATGTATTGGCAAAGGGCAATATCAACGTGGATATGATCCTGCAGTCGATCGGACGCGACAACACGAATGATATTTCGTTTACGGTGGCAAAAGAGGACGCGAAGGAAGCGGTTGCCCTGTTAAAAGAGAACCAGAAGCGTCTGACGATTGAGTCCATCAAAGAGGAAAAGAACGTGGCGAAGCTCTCCGTTGTCGGTGCGGGCATGCAGACGAATGCCGGCGTGGCTGCAAAGATGTTCGAGGCGCTTTACGACGTCAATGTCAACATTCGTATGATCGCGACGTCGGAGATTCGGATCACGGTACTGATCGATTTAGAGGATGTGGACGTGGCAATGCGTGCGGTCCACAATAAGTTCATTGACGACTGAGAACAGGACACGGAAAAAAAGAAAACCGCAGTTCCTTTCGGTTGCATGGAAACGGCAGTTTCGGAAAAAGTGGAGTCGATTGCTTCGCCCGCGTACTCTTGGATTGCCGCTTCTTTTGTTATGTGCGATCTTCCTTGGCATAAAGCTGGGGCAGGTATGCGGACAGACGTATCATGATAAGGTGATAATGCCGAGGGCCGTTGAAGAATACGGAACGGTTCAGGTCAAAGGGCTGTCGGCCGGAGTGCTTGCACAGGCGCCGTGGCTGCTGTCCTCGGGGGAGGAAGCGATATTCCCCCTGGCGCCTGAGATCGATTCGTTTTACCGGGGCTATCATTTTAACGAGACGGACGCGACGGTTGCTTTCGGGAATTCCGTAGTATCGAATTTTGCGATCCTGGTCGATGTGGACAGCGGGGAGATCATTGCACAGCGAAATCCTTACGAGAAGCTGTATCCGGCGTCGATGACGAAGGTGATGACCGTACTCGTGGCGGCGAAGCACATACTTAAGCCGCACCTGGATGATATGTATACGTTCACGGAAACGGATCTGCACGCGGCGTATAATAACGACTGTTCGGCAGTCGGGTACCAGGAGGGTGAGCAGGCGACGGTGCGGGATCTGTTTTACGGGACGATCCTGCCGTCGGGCGCGGACTGTGCAAGCGGACTGGCTTGCTACGTGGCGGGAGATAACGCTTCGTTTGCCGCGATGATGAACGATGAGGCGAAGCGGCTGGGGCTTTCGGAGGGGACGCATTTTACCAATTCCGTCGGCTACTATGACGAGGAAAACTACACCACGGCACATGATATGGCCGTCATTATGAAGGCAGCGTTAGAGAACGATCTCTGCCGCGAGGTGATCGGAACGCGCAGCTACCACGGGACGCCGACGCCGAGCTATCCGGGCGGAGTGAATGTGGGCAACTGGTTCCTTCGGCATATTGATAAGCAGCATATGAGCGCGGGCGAGGCCGCCGGCGCGAAAACGGGGTATGTCCACGAATCGGGGATGTGCTGCGTCAGTTATCTGGTGTCGAATTCCGGAGGGCATTACATCTTAGTGACCGCGAAAGGCGCGAACAAGAACGCGACGCTGCGGGAGCATGTGATGATCTATAATGCGTATATAAAATAAAAATGGTGACGGAGGGACCGCTATGAACAACAAATTTCCGAAAATCGCGTTTATTCTGTTTTTTATCGCAGCAATTTTTCTGGTGATCGACGGGCTTATAACAGGCTCGGTCTGGTATTATGTGATGGCGGGGATCTTTCTTTTGCTCGGCCTTTTGTTTGCGATCGATATGAATAAGAAGGAATAGGATATGAACGAGTGTGAATGCAAAGAAAACATTGAGATCCACCAGGTGGTGGACAATCTGATCGGCGACTACGGCAAAGGGAGGGATATTGATACCTTAGAGATGTTCAACCGCCCGGATCCGAGTGTCGTAAGGGATCTGATCCGCAAGCTTCTGCGTCTGATCTTTCCGGGGTATTACCGCGATACGACATACAAGTTCTACAATGTCGAGGGGAACCTTACGGTGCTGATCGAGGATGTGATCTTCAATCTCAGCAAACAGATCGAGATCGTATTGCAGTATGCGGCCAAGGAAGAACAGCCGGATGAAGCGACGCTTCGGGATGAAAGCTACTGCATCGCGCTTGACTTTGTCGGGCGACTGCCGAAGGTACGCGAATACGTGGATACCGACCTTGAAGCGACCTATCAGGGAGATCCGGCCGCGTGCAATAAAGATGAGATCGTACTGTGCTATCCGGGGCTGTATGCATCGACGGTAAACCGTCTGGCGCACGAACTATTTTTGTTAAATGTTCCTTTAATTCCGCGGATGATGACCGAACATGCGCATAACCGCACCGGGATCGATATCCATCTGGGAGCGACGATCGGGAAATATTTCTTTATGGATCACGGTACGGGGATCGTAGTCGGTTCCACGACGACCATCGGCGATCACGTGAAGGTGTATCAGGGCGTTACCTTAGGCGCACTTTCGACGAGCGGCGGACAGGCGCTCCACGGGGTGAAGCGGCACCCGACGATCGAGGACAATGTGACGATCTATTCGGGCGCATCCATTTTGGGCGGCGATACGGTGATCGGGGCGAATTCCGTCATCGGCTCGAACGCGTTTCTGACCAAGTCCGTACCTGCAGGGACAAGGGTGACCATCAAGAATCAGGAGCTGCAGTTTAAGGACAAGGACGGGAGCATCATTGAGATGAGCGACGTGGCACAGGGCGATGCCTGGTATTATATGATTTGAAATCTGATCAAAAATGACAAAAAACGGTCGGAAAATGCATTTATACGGCCGCTTTTTGTATTTTTTGTAAAAAATTCTTGTAAAGATATGCGTTTTATTATACAATTCAACTATGTGCAGGGGTGATGCGAGCGATTCACCCCTGACTATAATATTTATAAGGAGGTATGAGTTTATGGTAATTCGTTTATTCTGTGCTGCAGGTATGTCGACCTCGATGTTGGTGAACAAGATGCGTGAAGCAGCAAAGGAAAAGGGCAAGGATGATGACATTGTCGCTTATCCGATCTCTGAGTTAGAGTCGAAGATCGACGAGTGTGATGTTGCTTTGCTTGGACCGCAGGTAGGCTTCCAGTTGGATAACGCGAAGAAGATCTGCGAGCCAAAGGGCGTACCGGTAGACGTTATTCCGAGTGCTGA
>JAFSYD010000210.1 GCA_017443685.1 Lachnospiraceae bacterium
ATCTTTTAAATTTGGCGCAGGATTCGCGCTCAGATGCAAATCGAAAAATCGCAGGCGTAGCGGGCTACGTCAAGATTTTTTCGATGAAGCAGATGAGTGTGAAGACAAGCCAAAATGAAAGATAATTCTGTAACAGTTCCTAAGCAAACGTTTTTCGTTTTGTTACCGTCATTTTACTATATATTATGGAAAAAGTCACCGATTATGCTATAATATCTTTTATGACACACGAACAGTTTACGAAAAAATTCCATCAGAACACCGAGCGGGCATGGACGGTAATAAAATGGATCATCTATTCCTGCATGTTAGGCTGCGTTTTGGGACTCGTGGGCGCGCTGTTTTCCTTTGCGATCTCCGACGTGACCACCGCACGTACAACACAGCCGTATTTCCTTCTCCTGCTGCCCGTCGGCGCAGTTGTGATACGGCTGTTTTATCATGTCTTTCATTCCGATGACGACCGCGGCACGAACATCGTGCTTTCGGCGATCCACTCGAACGACGAAGTTCCGCTTCGAATGTCGGTACTGATCTTTTTTTCCACGATCCTGTCCCACCTCGCCGGGGCGTCGGTCGGACGCGAAGGTGCCGCCTTGCAGCTCGGAGGGTCGCTTGGAGCATGGTTCGGACGGGTCTTCAATTTTAATGCACAGGACAAGAAAACGATGATCATGTGCGGTATGAGCGGGGTATTTGCCGCATTGTTCGGTACGCCGATGGCAGCCGCGGTCTTCGCGATGGAAGTCGTGTCGGTTGGGATCATGCATTACGCGGCGCTTTTGCCCTGTGTGATCACCGCCTACATGGCGCATGGACTCGCGAGCTTACTTACGGTGCCGACGCCCCATTACGAGATCATCGACCTTCCGGAATTTTCCATAAGCATCGGCATTGCCATTCTGTTTTTCGGTGCGGCGTGCGGGATTTTGAGCATGCTCTTCTGCATCAGTCTGCGCCAGGTGGAAAAATTTGCGCACAACGCGTTTTACAACCGCTATCTTCGCGCCTTCGTCTGCGGTACGCTGCTGCTTGCCGCAACACTGGTCTGCCAGACACAGGAATTTAACGGTGCGGGCGGCGACGTCATCGCACAGTGCATGCTCGGAGCGCATTATAAATATGCCTTTTTGCTCAAGATCATTTTTACCGCCGTTTCCATCGCCGCAGGATATAAGGGCGGCGAGATCGTACCGAGTTTTTTCATCGGGGCGACCTTTGGCAGCCTTATCGCGCAGATGACCGGCGCCAATCCGTCTCTGCTTGCCGCGGTAGGGATCGGCAGCGTATTCTGCGGCGTAACGAACTGTCCGCTCTCATCGCTTTTGATCTGCTTTGAGCTCTTTGGTCTGGACGCGGCACCGTATTTTATTATTTCGATCGCCATATCTTACACGGTATCGGGATATTACGGACTGTACAGCGGACAGAAGATCGTTTATTCCAAATACAAGTCCATCTTTATCGATACCAAGGCGCGGTGACATCGCTCCGGTGCCGCCGATTCCAAATAACAAAAACCCCGCGGATAAGCCGCGGGGAATTCACGTTATAGAAAGGGATCAACTATTCCGGCCGAGACACGCGAAACGCCTCGGCGCAGCCGCTCAGGCTCCCGGCAGTTGATCAATACCGATATGCCTGTACAAAGGCGGAAGTCTGCGGACAGCGTGCATACGCCGTGTTCGGATCAAGTACCAGATAGCTGAACACCTCCGCAAAAAACTCTGCCGTAGACGACCTTCCATACGACGTCAGATTCGCTCCCTCCGCGTAATACAGATTCGCAAAGCTGCCCGAATCGGAAACGAACCCGCGCACATAATCCAGAAAATGCCCCATCTCGTGTACCACACAGTAAGAATACTCTCCCGTATGGATGTAGATCGTCTTGTCCGGGAAATACGTCGCTCCCTCAACGCCGTCAGCATTGCCGCCGAAGAGCAGTCCGTTGAGATCGATCGGTGTCAAAACAATCTTCCACCCGTTCTGCACGAAGGTCTCAAAAAGATTCGGATCCGATGCCGCCACCGCATTCAGATACGGGGTAAACATCTGGTAATCATCATATGACACATCTCCCAGATAATACAGATAGGCGTAATCCGCACTCTGCCTCAGACCAAGCTGGGCTATGCTCTGCCGCAGCAGGCGGTCGTCAAGGGACTGTGCATTGTCTGCCGTCGTTGGCTTAGGGAGCGGCCCCCGCGATGTTCCATCCGCGCCGGCCGAGCCCGGAACCGTAAGCCGTACCGTATCCTGTCCCGGAACGATGATATCAATATAGGATGGATCAAGCCACTGCATCCGGATCATCGGCTGTCCGGGGATGGTAATGTCCAAAGCCTGCG
>JAFSYD010000211.1 GCA_017443685.1 Lachnospiraceae bacterium
ATTTTTTTGCAGGCTGAAGATCAAAGGAGGAACAGGATATGGATTTTTTTGAAAAACTCAGCGATACGGCGATCGCGATCGGCAAAGAGGTGTCGGATCGGGCAAAGGATGTCAGCAGCTGCGCGATGCTGCAGTATGATATCCGTTCCAGAGAGGGATATCTGAACGAGCTGTATCAGGATCTCGGCAAGAAGTATTATGAAGATCATAAGGATGACGAGGACGCGGATTTCACCGAGATCGACGGTCTGATCAAGGAGCTTGACGAGATGCGCAGGGAGCTGATGGAGAAAAAGGGTGCGGACAAATGTCCGAAATGCGGCAATTATGTGGCAAAGGATGCCGATTATTGCAGTAAATGCGGCAAGCAGCTGAAAGGCGTGGATGTCGAGGCGGACGAGGAAGAGTAAGCGGGCGCATACTTTGCAGAGAATGTGATGCCTGCGTAAGTGGGCGTGTTTGGCGCGCGAGGGAAAATGAGGAGCAGATTTATGAATAAGGGAAAATATTACATTACGACGGCGATCACTTATACGTCGGGCAAGCCGCATATCGGCAACACATATGAGATCATTTTGGCGGATGCGATCGCGCGGTTCCGCCGGCAGGAGGGATACGATGTGTTTTTCCAGACCGGAACGGACGAGCACGGGATCAAGATTGAGGAAAAAGCCGCGGCAGCAGGCTTAACGCCGAAGGAATTCGTGGATCAGACGGCCGGCGAGGTGCGCCGGATCTGGGATCTGATGGACACGAGCTATGATAAATTCATCCGTACGACGGATGCCGATCACGAGTGCCAGGTGCAGAAGATCTTCAAGAAGCTGTACGACAAAGGCGACATATATAAGGGCTCCTATGAGGGCTGGTACTGTGTGCCGGATGAATCTTTCTGGACGGAGTCGCAGCTTGTCGACGGGAAATGCCCGGATTGCGGCCGCCCGGTGCAGAAGGCGTCGGAGGAGGCGTACTTTTTCAAGATGAGCAAGTACGCGGATCGTTTGATCGAGCATATCAACACGCATCCCGAGTTCATTCAGCCCGTTTCGCGGAAGAACGAAATGATGAACAATTTCCTTTTGCCGGGCCTGCAGGATCTGTGTGTGTCACGGACGTCGTTTACCTGGGGCATTCCGGTGGATTTCGATCCGAAGCACGTGGTCTATGTGTGGCTGGATGCGCTGGTGAACTATATCACAGGGATCGGGTATGACGCGGACGGTAATCCGACGGAGCAGTTTGAAAAGCTCTGGCCGGCGGATCTGCATTTGATCGGCAAAGATATCATTCGTTTTCACACGATCTACTGGCCCATTTTCCTGATGGCGCTCGATCTGCCGCTGCCGAAGCAGGTGTTCGGCCATCCGTGGCTCATTCAGAGCGACGGGAAAATGTCAAAATCCCGCGGCAACGTGATCTATGCGGACGACCTGGTGGATATGTTCGGTGTGGATGCGGTCAGATACTTTGTTTTGCATGAGATGCCGTTTGAAAACGACGGCGTGATCTCGTGGGAGCTTCTTGTTGAGCGGATCAATTCCGACCTGGCAAATACGCTCGGCAACCTTGTGAACCGTACGATTTCAATGTCGAATAAATACTTTGACGGCGTGGTTGCGGACAAGGGTGCGGCGGAAGCCGTGGATGAGGATCTGAAAGCTGTCGTTACCGGGACGAAGGCGAAGGTTGAGGAAAAAATGGCTTCGCTGCGTGTTGCGGATTCTCTGACGGAGATCTTCAATCTGTTCAAACGCTGCAACAAATACATCGATGAAACAGAGCCGTGGGTCCTGGCGAAGGATGAAGTAAAATCCGACCGGCTGGCTACCGTACTGTATAATCTTGTAGAGAGCATTACGATCGGAGCCTCCCTGCTGAAGAGCTTTATGCCGCAGACGGCGCAAAGGATCCTCGCACAGCTGTCGGCGGAGGAAGTGGCGTATGATAAGCTGGATTCCTTCGGACATTATGCGAACGGAACAAAGGTGACGGATGCGCCGGAGATTTTGTTTGCAAGGCTTGATGTGAAGGAAGTAATGGAGAAGGTGGAGGCGCTCGTTGCAAAGCAGATGGCCGAGGCGGGGATTTCGCCGGAGGCTAAGAGCGGCGCGGGGCGTTCTGATGGGTCGAGCGATACCGGTTCTTCGGGTGCTGCGGGGGCAGAAAATGCCGCTTCGACTGATCCGTCGGGGGAGATCGTGCTTGAAATGAAGCCGGAGATCACGTTTGATGACTTCGGAAAGATGCAGTTTGCAGTCGGCGAAGTCATTGCCTGCGAAGCGGTTGAGAAATCCAAAAAGCTGCTTTGCTCGCAGGTGAAGATCGGTGATCAGACGAAACAGATCGTGAGCGGGATCAAGAAATGGTACTCGCCGGAAGAGATGGTCGGCAAAAAGGTGATGGTGCTTGTGAACTTAAAGCCGGCGAAGCTGGCCGGCGTCCTTTCCGAGGGAATGCTGCTCTGTGCAGAGGATGCCGAGGGGAATCTTGCGCTGATGGCGCCGGAGAAGGATATGCCGTCCGGGGCGGAGATATGCTGATCTTTTGAACTTGACAGGGATAGAAGATGAAAGGGTTGGTGAAGACTGACCCTTTTTTTATACTAAGAGGATTACAGAGGAGTCATATGGGAATATTTGAGACACACGCGCATTATGATGATGCGCGGTTTGATGAGGACAGAGAAGAGCTGTTAGCTTCCATGCCAAAGCGCGGGATCGAGACGATCATCAATGTAGGGTCGTCGCTTGCGGGAGCGATGAAAAGTGTTGAGCTGGCAGAGAAGTACCCGTTCGTATATGCGGCGGTCGGGGTGCATCCGTCGGATATAGGTGATTTTGGGGAGGAGCCGGAAAACAAGGTGATGAGCCGGTTGATGGATGCAACAACAAAGAAGAAGGTTGTTGCAATCGGTGAGATTGGATTGGATTACTATTGGGATAAAGATCCGAATGTGCAGGAAAGGCAGCAGTACTGGTTTTCCAGACAGATCGATCTGGCAGTGGAAGCTGATCTGCCGGTCATCATCCATTCCCGGGACGCTTGCGAGGCTACCTTACGGGAAATGCGCCGCGCGGCAGAGCTTGGTGTGCCCGGCGTGATCCATTGCTTTTCCTATTCCCTTGAAACAGCGGAGCAATATCTGAAGATGGGGTACTATATCGGGATCGGCGGCGTGGTTACTTTTAAAAATGCGAAGAAGCTGGTTGAAATTGCCACGACAATTCCCTTAGAGCGGATTTTATTAGAGACCGATTGCCCTTACCTTGCGCCCGAACCTTTCCGGGGAGAGCGGAATGACTCCGCCCTTTTGCCGTATGTCGTGCAGAAGATCGCGAAGCTGCGGGAGATAACCGAGGATGAGGTGATCCAGGTGACACGGGAGAATGCGAGGAAGCTGTTTGGGGTATAAGTAGACAGTTTTCCAGTGAAGCCTTACGATATTAAACCAGTGAGCCTGTTTGGTTGAAGGATAATTCCGTTTTAAAAAGCGTCGAAATTATGCTACAATGGCAAAGAGAAAATATAATTTACAGAGGGAGGGTGAAGAATATGAGCTTGACGAAGGATGATTTATTAGCGATTGAAGAATTATTGGATAAGAAATATGCGTCTATTGAAGATCAGATTGCGAGCATACAACGCAATGTTTTGTTATTGGCGGAGAATAGCTCGGAGCTTAACAGAAAATACAATGATGCTGTGCCTATGAGGGAGAGGATGAATGCAAAAGTTCTTGAGGTTCAGATGTGCAGTTATTTTGACAGACTGGAACGGTTGGAAAGGGATTTGGCTGAGCTGAAAGCCAAGATAGCATAATGGCAGGAAATAATATGAATGTGGCGGCTAAGCATGTATTAGACCGGCACGGGTTTCACTTTCAAAAAAAATACGGTCAGAATTTTCTGTTTGATATTAATCTGTTGGATGATATTGCCGCTTCTGCTTCGGTAGGGCGGCAAGATTTTGTTGTTGAGATCGGCCCGGGAATGGGGAGTCTGACGGCAAGACTGGCACAGCGGGCGAAAAAGGTGCTTGCGATTGAGATCGACGGCAATCTGATCCCGATCCTGAAAGAGACACTCGCGGATTACGACAACATCGAGATCCTTCACGCGGACGTGATGAAAATTGATCTGGCGCAGGTAATCAGGGAGTTTATCGGACAAAGTGAAAGGGAAACTATAGAAAAAAAAGCGCGTAAGGAACAAATAATAGATGAAATAACAGATGCAACGTGTGATCCGACAAGAGAAGCACTACCCCCCGTAAAATTCGTTGCCAATCTCCCTTACTACATTACCACTCCGATCATAATGCGGCTTTTAGAAGAGGGCGGAGCGGGTGCGTTTTCCTATGATTCCATTACGGTTATGGTGCAGAAGGAAGTGGCGGAACGGATGGTCTGCGGTCCCGGAAGCAAGGACTACGGGGCGCTTTCGCTGGCGGTACAGTATTATACGAAGCCGCAGATCGTGCGTGAAGTACCGGCGGAGAGCTTTTATCCGCCGCCAAAGGTGGACAGCGCTGTGGTTCATCTTGCGCATTATGACAAGCCGCCGGTAGAGGCGGCGGATGAGAGGCTTTTGTTTGCGTTGATCCGCGCGAGCTTCAATCAGCGGCGGAAAACACTGATCAACGGTCTGTTCAACGGAAGCGGACTTGCTTTTTCAAAAGAAGAGTATGCGGACATTTTGCAAACCTGCGGATTTCCGGCAGATATAAGAGGAGAAAAGCTGTCGCTGGCGGATTTTGCCGCATTGACAAATGAAATATATCGGCGGAAAGCTTAATAAAATGGCTGTTTCTATTCTATTTGTAAAATCTGACAAAAATTTCGGCAAATCGTCCATTGCCATTTGTGCATATTTTTAATATAATGGGAACTGTAATTTTGACAAAAGCTATGGAGGACTTGAGGAATGGCAAGCATTTCATTAAAGGGAATTTATAAGAGATATCCGAACGGCTACGAGGCAGTTAAGGATTTCAACCTTGAGATTCAGGACAAGGAATTTATCATTTTTGTAGGACCGTCCGGCTGCGGTAAGTCCACGACGCTGCGTATGGTTGCGGGCTTGGAGGATATTTCCGAGGGCGAGCTTAAGATCGACGGCAAGCTGATGAACGACGTTGAGCCGAAGGATCGCGACATCGCGATGGTATTCCAGAATTACGCATTGTATCCGCATATGACGGTATATGATAATATGGCTTTCGGATTGAAGTTGCGCAAGCGTCCGAAGGAAGAGATCGACCAGAAGGTTAAGGAAGCGGCGCAGATCCTGGGATTGGATCAGCTGCTTGACCGTAAGCCGAAGGCTCTTTCCGGTGGTCAGCGCCAGCGTGTGGCGATGGGCCGTGCGATCGTTCGTAATCCGAAGGTGTTCCTGATGGACGAGCCGCTGTCGAACCTTGATGCGAAGCTTCGTGTACAGATGCGTATCGAGATTTCGAAGATTCACGACCGTCTCGGTGCGACGATCATCTACGTTACACATGACCAGACAGAGGCTATGACGCTGGGCACGCGTATCGTTGTTATGAAGGACGGTATCGTTCAGCAGATCGACACGCCGCAGCATCTGTATCAGCAGCCGGGTAATCAGTTCGTTGCAGGCTTCATCGGATCCCCGCAGATGAATTTCTTAGAGGCGAAGATTGAGAAGGAAGGCAGCGACCTTGTTGCGAAGATCGGTGATGCGACCATCGTGATCCCGGCATCCAAGGCGAAGGCGCTTGAGGAAGGCGGATATACGGGCAAGCTCGTTACGATGGGCATCCGTCCGGAGGATATTCATGATGAGCAGATGTTCATCGACGCGCACCAGAACACGACGTTCGAGTCGACGATCCGTGTATACGAGCTTTTGGGCGCAGAAGTGTTCCTGTATTTCGATTATGCAGGCGTTCAGCTGACCGCTCGCGTGAATCCGCGGACGACGGCGCGCACCGGCGATACCGTTAAGTTTGCTTTCGATATGGAGAAGGCACACTTCTTCGATAAAGAGACCGAGGTTACGATTACGAACTAGTCTTTGAATAAGAATGGATCACAGAATGGCGCTGAGAATTTGGCGCCATTTTTTTGTAAAAAACAGGGCGGTTAAGGTCCAAAGAGGCAGCCGCACCAGATCCGGGCGAAAAAAGAATATCCATACGGGACAGTCATTTACCAAAACGGGAAGTATACATAATGGCATATACAGATGAAAAAGCGCGGCTGCTTGCCGCAATAGAAAAAAAATACGGCATCGGCATAACCGTTACAGATGATACGGACGAGGCGGCTGTGCTCCGGGCGCTTTGTGATATTGCCGGGAAGCGGACGGAAAGTACGTTTTCAAAGGAAGACGATCTGCTTCGTTTTTTATGCGGCAGGCAGAATCCCGAAGAAGCAAAACGTACGGCTGCATCATTGGAAACAGCTTTTGCAAATGCGCCGGCTGCGCTGTATCTGATCTGTCTGGGGACACCGGTAAATGAGGATGTCCGGCGAATTCTTACGGGATTATGCGGCGATGAAGCGATGGTAGTGCAAAGGAACCAAAAAGAGATCCTTCTGCTTGTCCCGTTCACGGAAGAAGAGGCAGAAGGTGATCTGTTAAGCAGCGCGACAGCGATAGCCGATACGCTGGCCGGAGATGCTATGACAATGGCGATCGTGATAGTTGACAGGATTATCAACGATATGACAGACCTGCCTGCATCCCTTGAAAATATTGAAAAAGCAAGGGAGATTGGCTCGCGACTCAACCCAGAGGAACGCGTGATCTCTTTTCACGGACTCGGTATCGGGAAGC
>JAFSYD010000212.1 GCA_017443685.1 Lachnospiraceae bacterium
CTGTCCCGCGAACGAAGTGATAGATGTTTTTCTGAAATCTATTGATTTTGTAGAAAAACACTATGCAGAGTAGTGGCTGACAGCACTGGCATCCGGACGGACAGAGAAAGTCAAATATTACTTGCGGTAATATAGGAGAGCATTACATACGAGAAGTCTGAGGACAGCGAATATCCGAACCGGCTGCAGCTGATCGTCCGGTTCGAAAAATGAAAAGACGAAAAAAACGCCCCCGGGCCGAAAAAATGATGCAATAACTGATCGAAGGAGTCGAATATGTCAGAACGATTCAAACGAAATTATTTAAAAATGCTGGTGTTTTCTCCGATTGCGATCCTTTTGCTGCTTTTTATGCAGATCTTTTTTGTTACCCGATTTAACGAGCGTAAATATACGGTCAAGGGTACAGATGATACACAGCCGACCTATATGGCTTTAGATCCGCGGGAGGACAGCACCAGCACCTGGCTGAAGCGGGACTTCTACTGGAAGGGGAAGACTTACGATCTGAATGCGCAGACTATCGACGGAGTGCTCCATAACAACAGCGGGGATATTATGAATTCCTGGTCCCTTCGGATCGATATTTTGGAGGATTGCTTCATGAACAACGCCTGGTGCGGTACGGTAGAGATCCACCAGTATGTGGGAACGGATGAGGAAGAGACGCAGCTTTTGGATCTTCGGAACTATGATCTTAATGATGTAAAGCTTGCCTACCAATATGACGGGGATCTTTTGATCCCGCTTACAAAAGGGGATTATGTCATATATTACCCGTCGGCCAAGGATTCGGAGATTCCCGTAGAGGCGGATTCGGAGATGACCATCGGCGTGATCTTTTATTACTTTGACGATCTGGAGTTTTTGGATCACGAGCTGGATTTTACCTACCACAGGACGTTTACCTACGGCAAATTGTTCGGCTTTATCTTTGCGCTTTCTGCCATCTGGGTCATTGCGGCGGGACAGTATCTGATCACCTCGCAGATCTACAAGGACGCCCAGAGGAAGATGGAGGATAAGAAATCCGGGCTCCTTTGCATGTCCGAGATCTATTTTGCGATCTACATCGTAGAGCTGGATCATGACCGTATGATCCCGGTCATCGAAAAGCGCACGGATATGATAGAGCGTCCTGCGAATGCGGGGGCCGGCGAGATGATCACCCGCCTTTTTGAGGCAGATGCGGAGGATGTATATAAGGAACTGGTGAAGGAATTCTGTGACCTGTCCACGCTGCCCGACCGGCTTAACGACAGGAACAGCATCGTCTGCGAGTATATCAGCCGGCAGTTCGGCTGGTGCAGTTTAAGGTTCTTCGTGATGGATCGGATCGAAGAGCGTCCCATCGACCGCGTTCTTATGACGATCCAGATCATCGACGCGGAAAAACGGGAAATGGACGTGTTTGAACAGCGGATCTCCAAGGCTGAAAATGAAAAGCGGATGCACAGCGCCTTTTTGGAAGCGGTATCCGATGAGGTTTTACAGCCCGCTAAGCAGATCTTAGAGTACGACCGGATGCTTCTTCGGGAGAATGTGCCGGATGCTGCATACGAATATGCAAAACAGATCGGCTGGTACGGAAGGAAGCTCGTGACGCTTATGGATCATCTGGTGGAATACACCCGGTTGGAGGCAAGGCCGGAAGCGGTGAAAAAGGCACCGTTTTTGGTTTCCGCGCTTGTGGAGGATATCAGGACGACAGCGTCCGAGCTGTCGGAAAAAAGCGAAGCAGAGATCAATTACGACATTGCGCGAAATCTGCCGGAATCCGCAGCAGGCGACGTTGATAATATCCGCCGCGTGATGACGGTCCTGATCGAAAATGCGCTGAAGCGGACCGCAGCGGGCACGATCACGATCTCAATCTTCGGACGGCAGTTTGAGGATCGGACGCATCTGCTCTTTTCGGTTCGGGATACGGGAGAGGGGAGTGACGCCTCGGACGGATCGGACATCGGCGTGAAGCTGGCAAGCGGCATTGCAGCGCATATGGGCGCTCCGCTGCAGATCATCCACACCACAGGGGTCGGGAACGAAGCGTATTTTGAGATCGACGCCTGATCGGGCAGGGGGGAGAAAATGGCAACTACTGCATATGGAATCTGCATGGTCATCTCCGTTCTGGTGATCCTGTGGATGGTCTCAAAGGGCTATGAGACCATTGATGTATATTATTGGACGATGATCTGTATTATTCCGGTCGTCATCCTGGCATATTGGCTGAAGACGCAGGTCACCTCACCGGAGGCTGCGATGATCACCTTTTGCTTCATATATTTTGACAGCACGGTGCTGCTTATGGTGGTCATCTTTTTGATGCTTCGGGTCATAAGGGTCGAGGTTCCTCTGGCTGTCAAGCTGGCGGCTTATTCGATCGCTTTTGTCCACCTGTTCATCGTATGGGTATCTGCTTACAGCGGACAGTATTTCAGCAGCATCCGGCTGATCGATTCTCCGGACGGCACCATTACGAAGATGACGGGAGGGCCGCTTCGGATCTTTCACTACATTTACCTTGCCGTGGCCCTTTCGGTGATCCTCGGGATCGTGGCGGCGGCCTTTTTGCGCAGGCGATCCTTTTCCCGCCGGTCCTACTATTCGTATCTGGGGATTCTGGTCATCGGTCTCGGGACCTATATCATAGAAGGCGTGGTGGATGTCAGGTATTCCCTGCTGCCTTATTTTTACACGTTTGGGGAGGTGTTCATCTCGTTCAGCTATGACAGGATCCATTCCCATGACATTGCCTGTATCGTATCGGCCAGACATTGGGACAAACGGCCGGCAAAGAGCCGGAAGGAAAAGGGGGCGCGTAATCTGGCGGCAGAGCTGGAAAGAGCCGGAGCGGAGTCGCGGCGCGGCTATGTGGCCTTCGATTTAAAACACCGGTTTTTATCCTGTAATCAGGCGGCACGAGAGTATTTTCCGGCACTTACGGGGCAGCGGGTGGACGAACTGCTTTCGGAAAACAACGATGCCCGCCGGATCTTTTATTCCATGATCGACGCCTATGAGAAGCGTGGAGACCGTACACATAAATATCGGCTGACACCGCACACCTTCACCTGTGAGATCAGTCCTTTTTCCATCAGTCCGAAGGGGCAGACGATAGGGTATTTCTTCGAGATCCGGGATATTACCGCCGAGCAGGGGATCCTGGATGAGATGCGGATCTCGAAAGCCGGCCTCAAGGAAGCGGTGGCGGCCAAGACCGCAGATATCCGCGGGATACAGGATAAGATCGTGGGCGGCATGGCAAATATGATCGAGAACCGGGACAACAGTACCGGAGGCCATGTCAAGCGGACCAGCGATATTATCCGGATCCTGATCGATGAGATCATCCGGCAGAAGGCGCTTTCCATCAGCGAGGAATTTGCCGGGGACATCATACGGGCGGCGCCGATGCATGATCTCGGCAAGCTGACCATTGAGAATGCGATCCTCAATAAGCCCGCAAAACTGACGGACGAGGAATACGAGGTCATGAAGACACACGCCGTAAAAAGCGGAGAGATGGTGATGATCCTGTTGGATGGCGTGGAGGAAGGACATTTTGTCCATGTTGCCTACCATGTGGCGCGTTACCATCATGAGCGATGGGACGGACGGGGATATCCGGAGGGGCTTGTGGGCTCGATGATCCCCGTGGAGGCGCGGATCATGGCAGTGGCGGACGTCTACGACACGCTGGCTTGTAAGCGCAGCTATAAAGAAGCAATGGATCCGAATCTTGTGGCGAAGATCATTATGGAAGGAATGGGTACCCAGTTCGATCCTGCCATGCGGCCGATCTTCATCGGATGCCGCGAAAAGCTTGAGGCTTACTACAGGAAGGAAAACAGTAAGGTTTAAAATAGAAACATACCATATATTTCTCATTGCAAAGGCCGCTATGGTGACAAATGAATAAAAAAGAAATTCAGTCGATACGGCCGTCCCCTCCGGGGGCGGTCGTATTTTTTACCCCGTAGAAAATTTCTTCTTGTGCGAAGGAATTTGATTTGGTATTCTTGAAATAGAATGATTTTTCGGGCGGAAGGTGATCTGCCGGGTGTCCGAAGTGATGTCTGCGTGATAACAGCAGGAAATGGGAAGGGGTTATGATTCCGGGTTCCGGGAAAAGAAAGGAGAATGACTATGTCAAAAAAGAGGAGCAAAAAACAAAGCAAACGGTCGGATGAATTACTTGACATCCGTAAGAAAAAGGAGCAGGCGCGCATTGATGCGGCAAAGCCGGCCGTACCGGCACCGGCAGCGAAGCCGGCAGAAGCGGAGCCGAAGAAATCGGAAGCGGAGCCGAAGAAATCGGAAGCCGAGCCGAAGAAGGCAGAGGCGAAGCCGGCGGCGGCAGAAGAGAAGAAGCCCGCGCCGGCACCGGCAGCGAAGCCGGCAGAAGCGGAGCCGAAGAAATCGGAAGCGGAGCCGAAGAAATCGGAAGCGGAGCCGAAGAAATCGGATGCCGAGCCGAAGAAGGCAGAGGCAAAGCCGGCGGCTGCGGAGGAGAAGAAGCCTGCGCCGGCACCGGCAGCGAAGCCGGCAGAAGCGGAGCCGAAGAAAGTGGAAGCTGAGCCGAAGAAGGCGGAGGCGAAGCCGGCGGCTGCGGAGGAGAAGAAGGCCGCCGAAGCGCCAAAGAAGGCAGAAGCGGAGAAGAAGCCGGCTGCCGCACCCGCCGCAAAACAGCAGCCAAAGGAAAGTAAGGAGAAGGAAGAAACTATGTCTGATAATAATTTTGATCTGCCGACCCCGCGACGCAGTGTGGCGTTCATCGGCTCCGAGTGTTATCCGTTCGTGAAGACCGGCGGCTTAGGCGATGTTATGTATGCCTTGCCCAAGGCACTTGCCAAATTGAACTGTGACGTCAAAGTCATCCTGCCGAGATATCGCTGCATTCCGCAGGAGTACCAGGAGAAAATGGTTTACAAAGGATCCTTCGATATGGATCTGTGCGCCGACGGCACCCGCTACTATGTCGGCATTATGGAATATGTCTGGGACGGCGTTGTCTATGATTTTATCGACAACGAGTTTTTCTTCACCGCGGGCGATCCGTATGTCAATCTGGTGGACGATATTCCGAAGTTCTGCTATTTCGGCAAAGCCGCGCTGGCAGCCTTAAACTACCTGGACTGGATACCGGATGTCATCCATTGCCACGACTGGCAGGCAGGGCTTGTGCCGATCTATCTGCGGGAGTTCTTTGGAAGCACGCCGCTGGCACGCTCGAAGGTGATCCTTACGATCCACAATCTGCGCTTCCAGGGCAAGTATGACATTCAGATGATCAGCTACTGGTCCAACCTGCCCATGCATCTTTTCAACAAGGATGTGTTGAAAGAGGGCTATGACGATGCGAATATGATGAAAGGCGGCCTGACCTATTCCAATATGATCACGACGGTCAGCGGTACCTATGCCGGAGAGATCCAGACGCAGGAGTACGGAGAAGGTCTTGACGGACATCTTCGCTATCATTCCGGGAAGCTGCGCGGCATCGTCAACGGCATCGATTATGATATGTGGAACCCGGCGCAGGATTCCCTTCTGGCGGCGACCTATGATGTATCGAACGTGCTTGAACAGAAGCGTAAGA
>JAFSYD010000213.1 GCA_017443685.1 Lachnospiraceae bacterium
AGGACATCCGCACCAGACCGGCCGGGATTCCTGCCGCGGCAAGCTGTTCATCGGTCATCTGCCGGTGGGTCGAGGTTGCGGGATTCAAGCAGCAGGTGCGCGCATCCGCAACGTGCGTTTCGATGGCCGCTAACTTAAGCCGCCCCATAAAGGCTTCCGCTGCTTTTCTTCCGCCGGCAAGCTCGAAGGATACGACACCGCAGCCGCCATGTCCCATGTATTTTTGCGCTACCGAATAGTAAGGACTGCTCTTAAGGCCGGGGTAGCTGACATTTGCCACTTTATCATGACCTTCCAGGAACTCGGCCACCGCCTGTCCGTTCTTTACGTGGCGCGGCATCCGCACATGCAGCGACTCCAGTCCGAGATTCAGATAAAACGCATTCTGCGGCGACTGAATACAGCCGAAATCCCGCATCAGCTGCGCGGTTGCTTTCGTGATAAAAGCGCCCTCCAATCCGAACTTTTCCGCGTAAACGATCCCATGGTAAGAATCATCCGGCGTGGTAAGTCCCGGGAATTTGTCCGCATGCGCCATCCAGTCGAACTTGCCGCTGTCCACGATCGCGCCGCCGACTGCCACCCCATGTCCGTCCATGTATTTCGTTGTTGAATGTGTCACGATATCCGCGCCCCACTCGATCGGACGGCAGCCAACCGGCGTCGGGAAGGTGTTATCCACGATCAGCGGTACGCCGTGGGCGTGCGCGGCATTTGCAAATTTCTCTATATCAAGAACGGTCAGCGCAGGATTCGCGATCGTCTCGCCGAATACCGCACGGGTGTTGTCCCGAAACGCCGCGTCAAGCTCTTCCTCGGTACAGTCCGGTGATACAAAGGTCACATCGATTCCCATCTTTTTCATGGTAACGGCGATCAGGTTAAACGTTCCTCCGTAGATGGATGCGGAACTTACGATATGGCTGCCCGTTTCGCAGATATTGAACAGCGAAAAGAAATTCGCCGCCTGCCCCGAGGAGGTCAGCATACCCGCCGTCCCGCCTTCGAGTGCCGCGATCTTCGCCGCGACGTGGTCGTTTGTCGGGTTCTGCAGACGGGTGTAAAAATACCCGGATGCTTCTAAATCGAACAGCTTGCCCATATCCTCGCTCGTGTCGTACTTGAACGTCGTGGACTGTATGATCGGAATCTGCCTCGGCTCGCCGTTCGTGGGGGTATAGCCCGCCTGGACACATTTTGTCTCTATTCTGTAATCACTCATTTTCATCTCCTTATAATACTTGCTCCGGTATTACGTTTATTTCAAAAAGCCGTTGATGATCTGCTCCTCGGCTTCCTGTTCGGTTAAGCCCAAAGTCATCAGCTTAATGAGCTGCTCACCCGCGATCTTCCCGATCGCCGCTTCATGGAACAGCTCGGCATCCACATCATTCGCCTCCAGTGAAGGCACCGCCAAAATCCGTCCCTGATCCATAATGATCGAATCACATTCGGTATGCCCGTGGCAGGGCGCGTTCCCGATGATGCAGGCGTCGAACTTCTGGTAGGAAGAGTCTCTTGCTACGGATCGCGATACCACATCCGCGCTGCCGCCCTCTTCCTTGATCGTTACCTTATAGCCGCTTACCGCGTTCTGCACACCGTGGGTCATTAAGCGCTCTTTTACGATAAGCTTCGCATTCTTCCCAACCTCGGCAAGGGTCATACGGTTCGTTGAATCCACGCCCTTGATCTGCTCCATCTGCATTTCCATCTGGGAATTCTCGTCCATATAGACTTCGGTCACGGGATTTAAGATTCGCTTGCCGTCTCCGTCGCCAGAGCCGTAATGCTTCTCTACATAACGAACCTTCGCACCTTTCTCAAGGAAAAAGCGATGCACCCCGTCGTGTCGGGAATCCTTGCCGCCGCAGTTGTCGATCCCGCAGCCTGCGACGATCAC
This sequence comes from Lachnospiraceae bacterium, assembly GCA_017443685.1. GTDB lineage: Bacteria > Bacillota > Clostridia > Lachnospirales > Lachnospiraceae > RGIG4930. The sequence continues at coordinate 1,904 of JAFSYD010000213.1, forward strand.
AACATCACTGTCCGCACCCACATAGAAATCATTATATACCACTTCCTCTAAGCCACTTTCGGACAGAACTACGGGAATATGGACACTTTCATTCTTCGTATCGGGCTTGATGCGGATGTCGATCCCGCTGCCGTCTTCCTTACCCGTGATCTCCACATTGGCAGTGGAATTACGCCCGATGGCTTTGCCGTTCGCCCGCAGGTTGTAAGCACCCATCGGAATGTCATGGAGCTCGGCGACTTCCTTGAATAACCGCTTTTGTATTTCATCCACTTTTAGCATACCTTATCACCATTCTTTCCGAAACAGGTACCGACCGCAGCATCCGTTCCTAAGATCCCGGGAAGGATATCGCTGCCCCTGCCGCTCTTTTGTATCCGGCCGTCCGCTACCACAACGATCTCATCCGCGATCTCCAATATCCGCTCCTGATGCGAAATAATAATTATCGAGCTCTCGTGGATCTCTCTTCTCATCTGTTCAAAAATACGGATCAGATTATTGAAGCTCCACAGGTCAATCCCTGCTTCCGGCTCGTCAAAAAGCGTAAGCTTCGTCTTACGGGCCATAACCGTTGCGATCTCGATCCTCTTTAATTCTCCGCCGGAGAGCGACGCGTCCACCTCACGGTCGATATAATCCCGTGCACACAAGCCCACGGCCGACAGATAATCACAGGCATCCGATACCGAAAGCTCTTTTTCAAAATGCAAATGCAGCGGCTTCGCCTTGCTGTCCGCAAGCGGCTTTACCGACGGCTCCTGCTTATTGTAAGCATTCTTCGCGGCCAGCCGCAAAAGATCGATCACCCGGATACCTTTGAATTTGACCGGCTGCTGAAACGCAAAGCCGATCCCCATATTGGCGCGCTCCGTGATACTTTTTCCCGTAATATCCTCGCCATTGAAAAAAATCTGTCCCGCTGTCGGCTTTTCGATACCGGCGATCAGCTTCGCAAGCGTGGACTTTCCGCCGCCGTTCGGTCCCGTGATGACGACAAACTTTTTATCTTCGACGGTAAGATTCAGATCCCTTATGATCTCCTTCCCGTCGTCCACCTGAAAAGACAGGTTCCTGATTTCAAGCATATCATTTCCTTTCTATCTTCGAAAAAAACCACGCTTACGCTTATGCTCTTCGACTTCTTTTTTCAGCATTTCACGTTCGGTCACGTCGAGGATCAGCGCAATGATCCCGGTCACCTTCCCGTTCTCATCGTAGACGGGCTCTTTGGTAAGCTCCAAAAACTCGTGCCCCTCTTCATCACATTCCTCGATGATGTACTTCATACCGATCCCGGTCGAAAGGATCTGCATATCGCTCGAGTGAGCCTTTTTCGCGTTCTCTTTATCTTTGCGCACCTCCATATCCGTCTTCCCGCGGATCGTCCAGTTCGGATCGCTGCGCTTGTTCAGATGGTGCCAGTACTGCGTGCAGAAGACATACTTCCCTTCCTTATCCTTTAAAAAGATATTGCAGGGCAGCTTCTTTAACATACCTTCGATCTCATAGAAGGTTGCCGAATCCTTTGCCCGGATCGCATTGTAAATGCGCCGCGACAACAGTTCCCACGGACATGGCTGAGAGATCAGATCCGATACGCCGATCTCCAGACAGTACATATCCTCCGGAGTTGGAGGATCGGGCGAGATCGCTACGATCGGTATGGAGGCGAAGCGGGGATCGTCACAGATCCTTTTGACATGGGCATAATCACTCTGCTTCGCAAGCCGGATATCAAGGACAACGGCAGATATGATATCCCGGTTGTTCTCTAAGAAGCCAAAGCCTTCTTCCTCCGAATAGCAAACCTTCGTAAAATTATCCTTCGTAAACCAGCTGCAAAGCTCCATACTCTCCGATTCGTCCGGTATTATCATCAGAATGTTTTTTTGTTTGATCATAGCCTTTCCCCTGTCACCTCCTGGATATATCTGTTGAAAATGACCTCACACCTTCCCATTATAACAAAGTTTTGATGCTATGTCTTTTGTAAAATGAATATTTTTCATAAAAAAACAGAGCGGTTCTTTATCTGAAGCCGCTCTGTAAATGTCACATCTCTTATGATCCGGTCATATACCTTTTAGTACATACCGCCCATTCCTGCGCCGCCTGCCGGCATCGGCGGTTCCGGCTCCTTGATCGTTGCTACTACCGACTCCGTGGTCAGCAGCGTGGAAGCAACCGAGGTAGCGTTCTGTAATGCCGTACGCGTAACCTTTACCGGATCGAGGATACCTGCCTCTACCATATCCACATACTTCTCCGCGAAAGCGTCAAAGCCGTGTCCCGGTTCGGACTCCTTGACATTATTGATGATAACGCTGCCCTCTAAGCCCGCGTTGTCCGCGATGTAGTAAAGCGGAGACTCGAGTGCTTTTAAAATAACGTTCGCACCGGTCTTCTCGTCGCCTTCGAGGCTGTCCGCCAGCTTCGCAACATCCTTTGCCGCGTGAATGTATGCGGAGCCGCCGCCGGCGATGATACCTTCCTCTACCGCTGCACGCGTTGCGTTAAGCGCATCTTCCATACGAAGCTTATGCTCCTTCATCTCGGTCTCCGTTGCGGCACCGACACGGATCACTGCTACGCCGCCTGCAAGCTTCGCCAGACGCTCCTGTAATTTTTCCTTGTCGAAGTCAGATGTCGTCTCCTCGATCTGGTTGCGGATCTGAGCGACACGGGCATCAATATCTTCCTTCTTGCCTTCGCCGTCAACGATGACCGTATTCTCTTTTGCAACCTTTACGGACTTCGCATGACCTAACTGATCAATCGTCGCGTCCTTAAGATCCAGGCCGACCTCCTCTGAGATAACCGTACCGCCGGTCAGGATCGC
>JAFSYD010000214.1 GCA_017443685.1 Lachnospiraceae bacterium
ACATCCTCCGGCTGTCCCTTGTCCGGACTCAAAAGCTTAGCATCGTCCGCACCCGGCTTAATATCTAAAATGTGTGTCGGCCATCCCGGACCCGGATGGGGTCCCTGACCACCTGTAACCTCTTTCATCTTTTCATCATTGATCATTATTTCTTCCCTCCTTGTCCCCACTGCTCTCTAAGGAAACCATCTTTCTATTATTTTATACGATGCCATAATTAAATGGTATAACACTTTTTGAAAAAATTATGGCAGATATATCGCATAGGTCCCGAATTCGGCGGAGTCGATCAGCCGCCCCAGCTTCTCATATTCATAGGTGATCGCGGTGATGATGTCCCGCATCGCGACCGCCCGTTTATCGGCGCCTGCCATATACGCGGCGGCGAGCAGGATGGAATTGATGTTCGCGCCTGTCAGCTCCGCAAAACGCTCCGCTAAAAACGGCATATCCACATCCGCGTCAAACGGTACCGCTTCCGGCAGCATCGTCTCCCACATCCGAAGACGGGTCGCTTCGTCGGGGCGCTCAAAATGCGCCGCATAGGTGATCCGCCGCATAAATGCCGGATCGAAGCTCTGGAAATTGTTCGTCGCCAAAATGGAGATCCCGTTGTACTCCTCCACCTTCTGCAAAAGGAAGCTCGTGTCGGAGTTCGCGTATTTATCGTGGGAATCCTTGATATCGGTACGCCTTGTAAAAAGGGCGTCGGCTTCGTCAAAAAACAATACGACGCTCCGCTTTGCCGCCTCGTCAAAGATACGGGACAGATTCTTTTGCGTTTCGCCGATGTATTTGGAAAAGATCTGCGATACATCCACCCGGTAAAGCGGCAGCATCACCTCGTTGGCGATCGCCTGCGCCGCCATGGTCTTGCCTGTGCCGGGGGCGCCGTACATCAAAAGGATGACCGCGTTCCCATAGGCGTTCTTCTCCGTGATACCCCACGCCGCACCGATACGATGACGCAGCCGGAACCGGTCGCAGGCCGCCTTCAGCCGCTGCATCGCGGACGCTTCAAGGAAGATATCCTCCCAGGTATAGTGGGCCGGGATCTGCGTCGCTAAGGTGTCGAAGTCCGTCTCAGACAGGGCAAAGAGCAGCTTCCGGAGGAGCTGTCTGTTCAGCTTCAGGGTATCGTCCGCCCGGCCGGGCGTGTGCGGGGTGTCCGTTTGTCCTGCGGTCCGGGGCGCATCGGCTCGATCAGGCGCTTGTGGATTGTCTGTCTGCCCGGTGATCTGCAGCACATCGTCGCGGCCGGGGTCTTGTGGGGCAACTGCTTGTCCGAGGGGCTGTGAGATATCCGCCCCCGCAGCGAGCAGCGTCTGCCTCGCCTGGGCCGTCACTGCCGCGATCTGCGTGTGGGAGATCTCATGGCAGTCCGCGATGTCTTCGAGCTTTACGTCCTCCGCTATAGACAGGCCGGCTTCCTTTAATTCATATTCCCATATCCGCTTGCGCGTCCGGATATCCGGCAGCGGCAGGGACAAAAGCCCCGGCTGGACAGCCTCGCTTTCCGGACAAAGAAGCTTCCGTTCCTTTTCCGTAAAATAAATGCTTCCTTCGGTCAGATGGGAAAGGAGAAAACGTAAAAATAATCGTCTCCTTTTAAAGATCGCCAGCGTCCGCTCGTCCGTATCGGCATCCGTCTTCGCGCCATGCCGCTTCCTGTCCGGCCCATGGGGAAGAAGAACCAGCATCCCGGGAAAAAGGGTAAGATGCAAAAGGAATGCCTGCATCCCGCTCGCGGTCTCGGGAAGCTCGTCTGCCTCCGACAGATACAGCACCTTCCCCGCCTGCTTTGCCGCTTCGGCAAGCACGCAGATCATATCCCCATCGTCCGCCGCGTCGATCGCGCGAAGACGGACGCAGTGGCTCTTTGACCGCTCGTCCTTTACGATCTGTGCACGAAGTTCCGGGAAGAAATCGGGCGCCTCCGGTAAAGCCGCGCGCGATAAACCGCGGGGGCAGGGCGCGGCCGCAACGAGGGAGGCCTTTCCACCATCCGCCGCAGGGCTTTGCGAAGAAGCGCCGGCCGCGTCCGCACCACGCAATAACTGCTGCACGTACGGCGATATCACCAGCGGCTCCTCCGGACGCGGTCGAAGGCGCGAGCCCTCATCCGCGCGGCGGACCAGAAGATACGTATAAAGCTTTCCCTGCGGCGCGAAGAGATCCTCCCCGGCACCACACATCCATTCCGGAGCGCCGCTCGCTCCGCCATAATATCCCATCGTCCGCAGAATATCCTCACACAATCCCACCGTCGGAAAGCTCTCCCTTCCCGACGCCGAGAGGGCACGGAAGATCTTCGCGTGCTTTTCATCCCGGTGTACGGCCGCTGCCAAAAGCAGGGCAATAAGTCCGCCCTCGGAGAGCGAAAGCGCATGCTGTATGGCAGAAAACGGCATCCCCGGCACATCCCGCAAGCGGATATGCGTATACGCCGCCGCAATCTCCTTCCGGTCGTCTATGGGCAACACGAACCCGCCCCGATCCTCGGGCATCTTCGAAAAGCAAGCCGCCAGATATTCGTCATCGGCATCCCCGGGACGGTCATCCACGAGATCCAGCACACTAAGCAGGTCCATCCCGCCGTATGCATCCCCCTTAATGCACAGCCTTGCGGTAACATACGCTTCCAGGACCATATCCAGAAAAGAAAAGTACGCATCCGTCTCTTCCCGCGTGGAAAGATACGGGCTTCCCTTCTTATCTATGTCAAAATAATCCTCATATCCATGCAATAACATCTCAATTCCCTTGTCAGATCAGAATATCTCGAACACCAGCATCGTGATATCGTCAAACTGCGGCTCATCCCCCACAAACGCCCGCACATCCGAAAGCACGGTATCCAGCACCGCATCCCCGCTTCGCGAAACATCCGCGTTCAGGGACGCACGCAGCCTCTCGTCGCCGTACAGAACCATATCCAGCTTCAAATCCGTTGCCGCACCGAGGATCTGTTCGGCCTTTTTCTTCGCATGACCGAGCCGCTCGTTTTCGGGCTTTTGCGCTTCTACCACGCCGTCGGTGTACAAGAACATTTTGTCCCCCGGCGACAGATAGACCGTATGCTCCGTATAGGGCAGCCCCTCCATAACGCCCAGCGCCATATCCGGCTCATCCGAAAGATACTCATACCTTCCTTCTGCCGCACGCATCAGCAGCGGATCATTATGTCCGGCGTTGGCATAGACCATTTTCCTCTCGGATATCGTATAGATCCCGAACCACGTCGTTGAAAACATCATCTCGTTGTTGTTCTCACAAAGCTGCCGGTTCGTCTGTGCGCATACCTCCATCGGGGAGTGTCCGTCCAGCGCGCTCATTTTGATCACGGTCTTCGCCGCCATGGCAAAAATGGACGCGGGAACCCCTTTCCCCACGACGTCCGCGATCACGATCGCCGTGTGATCCTCGTCAATGAT
>JAFSYD010000215.1 GCA_017443685.1 Lachnospiraceae bacterium
CAGCCGCAGGTGGTACGGCCTTCTGATGCCTGTTCGCCGATGCCGTCTCACCGGGGAGAAAGCAGCGAACCCGGAGGACAGTCCCCTGATGGAAATCCTGAACCTCAAGATCGGTGCCGACGGGATTCAGGAAGTTCTGAAAATGCCCGGCGTCTACCCGAGTTATCACATGAAGCACACGAATTGGATCAGCGTGCTTCTTGACGGCACCGTGCCGGATGAAAAAATCATGGAGTGGATTGATCAGAGCCGCTCATTTGCCGTACAGGCAGGCAAAAAGCCGCGCAGCGGTCCGATAAGCTGGATTGTTCCGTCCAATCCGAAATACTTCGACATTTTTTCCGCCTTTGCGGAAAGCGACGAGATTCTCTGGAAACAAGGCAAAGGCATTGCGCGCGGCGATACGGTGTACATGTATGTGGCGGCCCCTGTTTCCGCAATCTGTTTTCAGTGTACGGTCACAGAAGTCATGATCCCTTACGAATACAAAGACGAAGACGTCTCTATGACACACGCCATGAAGATCCGTCTCCTCAAGTCGTATCCGCCGGAAATGTTTTCCTGGGAGAGGCTGAAAAGCATCGGAATCAAGGCGATCCGCGGCCCGCTTCCGGCACCGGAAGCGTTCCTGAGACTTGTCTGAATCCGGAAGTAAAAAACCGGCATACACGGCCGGTTTTTATGCTTTTATCCTCGGATGCTTTATGCTTTTGACGTTCTGTCACTGTTCAGCATCCGATACAGAAGGAACAATGCAAAGGCGGCGCCGCATGCTTCTCCGACCGGAAGCGCCGCCGCGAGTCCGACCTCGCCGAACAACGCATCCAGCAGGAACATGCACGGAATGTAAAAGACCAATTCCCTCACAACTGCATGCAGCATGGTCGCCCGGCCCTTACCCATCGCCTGCATACAGTACGACGCGTGATAATTGAGAAGCTGTACCGGAGAGGCTATGCAGCGGATGCGGAGAAACAGCGCCGCGAAGCCCACGGTCAACGCTGCGTTCGCTGCATCCTCGGCGGCTGTATTCAAAAACAAACGTGCAGCCGGCCCGGCAAAGATTTCAAAAATCAGAATGGAAAAAGCGGAAACCGCAAGTCCCCAAAGCCGTGCCGTCCTGATCGTTTCCCGCATGCGGATGTATGCGCCGGAGGAATAGTTATAGGCGATGATCGGCATGGCCCCCTGACAAATACCGAGATTGAACGCATTCGGCACGCGCTCCACTTTCATGACAATCCCCATGCCGGCGAGCACCAGATCACTGTGGGCGGAAGCAATCATGTTGACGCAGATGTTTGCCAGATCAAACAGCCCCGTCAGAATGGCGGACGGAATTCCGACGGAAAACAGATTACGCCTGTTTTCCCTTCCGATCGCCGCCGCATCTGCCGGCTTCATGCTCAAAGGAGATGTTTTTCCCGCCTGACGGTATGCATGGAGCAAATAAAGGCAGGCAGCCACGTTGGAAAGAAGTGTGGCGGCCGCCGCCCCGAGCACCTCCTGGCCGGGGGGCAAAAGGACAAACATGAACAGGGGATCGAGAAGCATATTCAGAATGCCGCCGCTGGAGAGGCCGATGCTTGCCTTGAGCGCGCACCCTGCGTTCCGCAGAATATGCGCCAGCGACATGGAAAGGATGCTCGGAAGGCTGCCCGCGACGATCACCAGCCATGTATACTGCCGGGCATATCCCAGCGTCGCATCCGAAGCGCCGAGAAAGCGAAGCAGCGGCGTCATAAACACGCCGACGAGCACTGCATAAAACAATGCGATTCCGACGGAACCGAAAAAGCCGAATGCACTGACACGCCTGGCTTCCTCTGCTTTCCGTACTCCCATCAGTCTGGCCACAAGACTTCCGCTTCCCACGCCGAACAGATTGGACCGCGCCGTATTCATCATGACGAGTGTGAGGGTCAGCGTTGCAGCCGCCATCATGAAAGAGTTTCCGGTCCGTCCTATGAAAAATGCGTCTACAATATTGTAAACCAGATTGATGAGCTGGCTGACGATCGTCGGAATCGCCATGGAAGCCAGTGCCCTGGGAACCGGCATCGTTTCAAACAAATCCTTTGTATCTGTCCGTTGATTCATGTTTCACCGTTTTTCGTTGTGACGTAATTTTGCGCAGCCGCTTTATTATACTAAAAATCCCCGGTAATGTCAATGGG
>JAFSYD010000216.1 GCA_017443685.1 Lachnospiraceae bacterium
GACCTTCGGGAAATTATTATATTTTTTTCCTCGCACATATCTGATCTATCCGGCTCCGATCGAGGACGCGGATGCGGACAGACCGCATAAGGCGGCCGTTTTGACCCGCGTACCGGGAGGTGTTTCGGTTAAGAAGACGCGTTCCATGGACATTGCAATCGCACGTACGACGCTTCAAACGGCGTCGCTTGAAATTGTATGGTTTCGGATGCCGTACATCCGAAGTAAGGTATTGCCGGGAAAGCATTATGTTTTCTACGGCAATCTTTTTCGTGAAAAAAGCGGCACTTATAAAATGGAGCAGCCTGCCGTTTTTTCACCGGAGGAGTACGATGCGCTGCGAAAGAAGCCGCAGCCGGTATACCATCTGACAAAGGGACTTTCCAATAACGCGGTCATTAAGGCGGTAAAGACACTTTTTGCGGACGGGGGGAAGATCGCGGAATATCTGCCCGCATGGATCCTAAAAAGCAGGGAGCTTATGGACTATTCCCGAAGTCTTTATCAGATGCATTTCCCCGATGATTTCGATACGTTGACAAAGGCGAGAAGACGGCTGGTATACAACGAGTTTTTTGACTTTTTCGTACGGATGCAGATGGATGCCGGGGATAAGATCGTCATCGATAATCCCTGGACATTTGCGGAAAGCGAGTGGTATGAAAAGGTGAAGCTTTCCCTGCCTTTTGCGCTTACCGCGGGGCAGGAGGAGACGCTTGATACGATACGAAAGGATCTTTCCGGTGCATATGTCAGTCAACGGCTTGTGCAGGGAGATGTCGGCAGCGGCAAGACGATCCTTGCGTTTCTTCTGATGGTGTGCGCAGCGGAGAACGGATATCAGTCCGCGATCATGGCGCCGACCGAGGTGCTCGCCAGGCAGCATTATGAGACGTTTTGCGGGTATATTGATAAATACGGCCTGCCGTTTGAAACGGTGCTTGTGACCGGTTCCGTAAAGGGCGCGGCGCGGCGGAAGTTAAACGAGAGGATAGCAACGGAAAAACTCCTGCTCATCATCGGGACACACGCGCTTTTTACCGAGAATATGGAATATAATGAGCTTGCTCTCGTCATCACGGACGAGCAGCATCGCTTTGGCGTGAAGCAGCGGAAAATGCTTTCGGACAAAGGCGGCACGCCACATGTGATCGTGATGAGTGCGACGCCGATCCCGCGGACGCTTGCCATGATCCTGTACGGCGATATGGATATCTCGGTCATAAGGGATGTCCCGGCAAAGCGTCTGCCGATCAAGAACTCGGTGGTCAAAAAGAATAAGCAGCGTGCGGCGTGGAAGTTCATTAAGGACGAGGTGGAAAAAGGGCACCAGGCGTATATCATCTGTCCCTTAGTCGAGGCCAGTGAGAAAACGGAGAGTGAGAACGTGACGGAATACGGCAAAGCCTTACGCGAATATTACGGCGGCGGGATCGCGGTAGATATTTTACACGGGCGGATGACGGCGGAGGAAAAGGATCGTATCATGACGCGTTTTGCCGCGAATGAGTCACAGGTTCTTGTCTCAACGACGGTCATTGAGGTCGGGATCAACGTGCCGAACGCCACGGTCATGGTGATCGAGGATGCGAACCGGTTCGGTCTGGCACAGCTGCACCAGCTGCGCGGGCGCGTCGGGCGAGGGGAGTGGCAGTCGTACTGCATTTTCATTGACGGAAGCGACGGCGAAAAGCTTTCCGAACGGCTGGTCGTGGTGCGGGATTCGAATGACGGCTTTCATATTGCTTCAGAGGATTTAAAGCTCAGAGGACCGGGGGATTTCTACGGGATCCGGCAGAGCGGGGATCTGAATTTTGCGCTTGCGGACATCTATCAGGACGCTGATGTGATGGGACAGGCAAATGAAGATGTAAAGACGCTTCTTAATGAGGATCTTCATTTGCAAAAGGAGGAGAACCGGGCATTGGCGGAGCATCTTTTGATGAGCAGGGAATTGATCTATACGAATTTATAGAGGAGGAAACCGATGACAAATGAACGTTTAAAGCTTTTACGTGAAAAGATGCGCAAATACAGGATCGATATGTATCTGGTCTTTTTATCGGACGATCACAGCAGCGAGTATGTGGGCGATCATTTTAAGGAGACGGAGTTTCTGACCGGCTTTACCGGGTCGAACGCGACGCTGCTCATTACGAAAGAGACCGCCGGCTTATGGACGGACGGGCGCTATTTTGTACAGGCGGCAAAGGAGATCAGGGGCAGCGGCTTTACCCTTTTTAAAATGGGCGAGGAAGACGTACCCGGCGTTTCGGATTTCGTGAAGGAGCATCTGGAAAAGGGGATGCGTCTGGGTTACGACGGCAGACGCGTTACGGCAAAGGAACACCGGCAGTATGAGCTTTACGCAAAGAAGGCAAAGGCGTCGATCGACATCAACCGCAATCTCGTGGATGCGATCTGGAAGGACCGCCCGCCGCTTTCTTTTGCTCCGGTATGGATACTGGATGAGCCGTATGCGGGCGTCGGGATTGAGGAGAAGCTGGCTGCCGTTCGAAAGAAAATGGAGGAAGCAGGAGCAAAAGCGCATCTTCTGACCTCGCTTTGTGACATCGCGTGGCTTTTGAATCTGCGCGGCAATGACATTACGCACGTACCGGTGTTTTTGTCCTTTTTGTATATCACGGAAAAACGCGTCACGCTCTATGCGAATAAGGATGCGCTGGATAAGGACGTGAAGGCGTATCTGAAGGCGCATAAGGTCGCCGTCCGCGCTTACGACGCGGTCTATCGGGACATGGCACGGGTGGGGAAGGTGAAATTCCTCTATGATCCGGCGGTAACGAACGCGGCGCTGTATTCGTGCTTTGCGTCGAAGGTCATCCGCGTGGAGCAAAAAAATCCGACGGAAGGTTTAAAATGCGTTAAGAACGAAACGGAGATCGCGAATACAAGGCAGGCGCATATCTTAGACGGTCTGGCGGTGACGA
>JAFSYD010000217.1 GCA_017443685.1 Lachnospiraceae bacterium
CTTAAGGAGGCGATCCTCGGTAAAAAGGATATCGCAGCGATGGAAAGCATTGCCGCGCACGCTGACTGGGCGAAGGAGCTAATGGCAAAATACGACGATATCAATGCGGACAATATCACAAAGATCATCGAGGATGAGATCGGGATCGTTTTTGCAAAGGTATTGGAGCATGCGGGCGTATTCAAGGATACACCCGAGGGAAACGCGGCGTTCGACAGATTTATCGCGACAGTCGCGTAGGGATGTATCCCTTCCTATATACGGTACAACAAATTTTAAAAGAGGAGGATAACTACAATGGAGGAAAAGGAAATCAAAAGGATGATGCAGGAGAAGTTCGCCGAGATCTATGGCGGTGAGGGGGAGCTGTTTTTTGCGCCGGGACGCGTCAATATGATCGGTGAGCATACGGATTATAACGGCGGTCACGTCTTCCCGTGCGCACTGACTCTGGGGACCTACGCCGCAGTCAAAAAGCGCGGCGATGATGTGATCCGTATGGCGTCGCTGAATATGGATGATGCGGCGATCCGGGAAATGACGATCGCATCCGCTTCCGAAAAGTCGGGCAGCTGGACGGATTATCCGCGGGGCGTCATTTGGGCGATGGCCGAAAAGGGCAATACGATCGATACGGGCTTTGATGTATTGTATTACGGCAACATTCCTGCCGGCTCGGGACTTTCGTCATCGGCGTCGCTGGAGGTATTAACGGCATTGTACCTGCGCGAGCTTTATGGATTTGACAAGGTGGAGCAGATCGATCTTGCGTTCATCGGTCAGAGCGCGGAGTCGGATTTTGTCGGAATGAAGTGCGGTATCATGGATCAGTTCGCGTCCGCAATGGGCAAAGAGAACAAGGCTATGTTCTTAGATACCAATACGATGAAGTTCGATTACCTGCCGCTGGCACTGTCCGACGCGAAGATCGTGATCACAAACAGTATGGTAAAGCATGAGCTTGCTTCCTCGGAGTACAACACGCGCCGCGCGGAGTGTGAAAAGGCCGTCGGGATGTTAAAGGCAAAGTATGACATCGCGACGCTCGGGGAGCTTACCCCGGAGCAGTTCGAGGAAGGAAAGGATCTGATCACGGACGAAACGATCGCAAAACGCGCAAAGCACGCGGTCTATGAGAACGCACGGACCTTCGCGGCTGTCGAGGCGTTAAAGAACAATGATATCGCGACCTTCGGCAAGCTGATGAACGAATCCCACGTATCCCTGCGCGATGATTATGCGGTATCCTGCCCGGAGATCGACGAGCTCACCAGGTGGGCGTGGGACATCGAGGGCGTGATCGGCAGCCGGATCACGGGCGGCGGCTTCGGCGGCTGTACGGTCAGCATCATCAAGAATGACGCGATCGACACCTATAAGGATGCCGTCTTTGCGAAATACAAAGAGCAGTTCGACAAGGAGCTCGAGTTCTACGTTGTGGATCCGGGAGAGGGCGCACATAAGCTTTGATAAACAATCATAAGGAGGAGTATAGGTATGTTAGCATCATTATCGGCATTCCTTACGGCCACAGACGGCGTCGAGTTTTCGTATACGGGCAATGAGCTGGCGGAAATGGGATTTATCGGATTTCTTGCAGGCTTTTTCGCAACGATCATGATCGTCGGGCTGGTCTGGTACATTTTAAGTGTTATCGCGTATTGGAAGATCTTTACCAAGGCGGGCGAGGCAGGATGGAAGTCTCTTATTCCGTTCTACAATGAGTACATTCAGTTCAAGATCACTTGGGATACTAAGTTTTTTTGGGTACTGTTAGCTCTCGCGATCGCTTCGGGTATTGTAAGCTCAGCATTCGGAAGTGAAGGCTTCGGCGGGATTCTTGTAGGGATCATTGGCATTGCGGCGCTTGTCATTTCCGTCATTTCAAGCTTTAAGCTTTCCGTTTCCTTCGGACACGGGATCGGTTTTGCGCTTGGGCTCGTTTTCTTAAGCCCGATCTTTATGCTGATCTTAGGCTTGGGCAGCTCACAGTATGTCGGACCGAATGGAATTGCCGGCACCAGCTGGGAATAAGAGGAACCATTTGAAAAATGCAAACGAAGATCCGAAAGTATCAGAATATCCTTGTGTGCGCGGGTGAAGGCACGATCCTGTTCGGTTTGTGGGGTTTTTTTCGTGTCATCTTGATGTTTACACTCGGAGAAGAAAAGAAGATGCTAAAAGAGGCTATGGCCACATTTTCATCACAGGAGCGAATGATCTCGTGGATCGCGGTTTCGGCTGTGATCCTGGTCATAGGTGGTATCATGGTCTGGCTCCATCTTTATATCGGATTGTCCGCGATCCGTGAAGGACACGGAACAGGGAAAAGAAAGCGGGGCTTTTTGCGGCTTGCCGCTTTCCTTGTTGTTCTGGATTTTTTGAGTGTAAGCAGTTTGTCATACTTATGCTGATGAATGGTGATAAGGTTGTCAAGTTTGATTAAAAACTCACCGATTCTATCTTGTTCACCCTTCGATGGAGTTAGAAAGGTTGCAGACATAATGACTTCAGGAGTGAC
>JAFSYD010000218.1 GCA_017443685.1 Lachnospiraceae bacterium
ATGATGGATACATCGAAGGTACCGCCGCCCAGGTCGTATACCATGATCTTCTGCTCATTTTCGTTATCAAGACCGTATGCTAATGCTGCCGCTGTCGGCTCGTTGATGATCCGCTTTACGTCTAAGCCCGCGATCTTTCCCGCATCCTTTGTCGCCTGACGCTGTGCATCGTTAAAATACGCCGGTACGGTGATGACCGCTTCGGTCACCTTTTCGCCGAGATGCTCTTCCGCGTCTGCCTTTAACTTCTGTAAGATCATTGCCGAGATCTGCTGCGGCGAATACTTCTTATCATCAATGGTCCTGCCGCGGTCGGTTCCCATATCTCTTTTGATCGACGAAATGGTCTTCTCCGCGTTCGTTACCGCCTGACGCTTCGCCGGCTCTCCGACAAGGCGCTCGCCCGTCTTCGTAAATGCTACGATCGACGGTGTGGTACGGCTGCCTTCCTGATTCGCGATGACGGTCGGCTTGCCGCCTTCCATTACTGCTACGCAGCTGTTGGTTGTTCCTAAGTCAATTCCGATTATTTTGCTCATAATGAATTCCTCCTCGCTCATTTTGGGTACTTGATTACTTTCTATCCGATACGGATTGTCTGATGATCTGTTTTGATTTCGTCTCCGTATCACTCTAAGGCGAAACCCAAACAGATCGTCATCCAATCCTCGGTACTTCTACAAATAATATTTTGTTTAATTTGCCACTTTCACCATGCTAAACCGCACTACAGTGTCGTGGTATAAGTAGCCTTTCTGGAGCTCTTCTACGATCTCGTTCTCTCCGTAGGCTTCGTCGTCTACGTGCATCACCGCGTTGTGATACTCGGGATCGAACTCGGCTCCAACGGCTTCGATGGGCTTGACGCCTGCTTCTTCCAGACAGGTCATCATCTGCTTGTATACCATCTTCATTCCGTCCGCGAATGGATCCTCCGTTCCTTCTTCGAGGCCGGACAGTCCGCGTTCGAAATTATCGACGACCGGTAATATCTTCTCGATGATGCTCTTCGCTCCCATATCGTACATCTGGGACTTTTCCTTATCGGAGCGCTTGCGGAAATTCTCAAATTCCGCCATCTGCCGCTTCACACGATCGGTCAGCTCCGCGATCTGCTCATCTCTTTTATCCTTTTTCTTTTTAAAGAAGCTTTTCTTTTCTTCCTGATGGTCTGTGTCCGGAGCACTTTCATCTGCTTCCTCGCCTGTCTCCCCGGCTGCTTCTGCCTGCGGCTTTTCGCTTTCGTCTTCGGTCTCTTCCGAAGCTTCGGCCTGGCCGTCTTTTTCCTCGACGTTCTCTCCTTTTGCTTCCCTGGTCTCTTCTTCTCCTTCGATGGGAATACTTACGCCCTCTTCGGCTTCCTTTAATTCTTCGGTATCAAAGTTTTCCGCCATTTCGTATCCTGCCTTTCTGTATTTGATCGGAAATCCCCGCGTCCTTCGCTATTCCTGCTGCTTTAAGGTATGGTCAAGCTGCCGCTTCAAATTCTTTAAATTGCTCATTACATTCTTATAGTCCATCCGCTTTGGTCCGATGATGCCGATGGTGCCTTTGACACCTTCGCCAAGCTCATAGGTGGCCGTCACAACGCTGCAGTCCCGCATCCCCGCGATCGGCGACTCCTCTCCGATATACACCTGTATGCCGGTACCGGTGGCATCCCCCTCGGACTGCACCTCCGTGATCAGGTCGATGATCGACTCCTTTTCCTCGAAGGTGGTAAGGAACCGGCTTGCCTTTTCCGAGTCCGCGAGCTCCGGGTATTTGAAAATGTTCGTCGCTCCTGACGTGTATACTTCTATTTTCTCATCCTCTCCGATCGTATCGGCGATCGTATTCAATACGTTCTCGATGATCGGCTCGAACTCCCCCGCTTCCTCCTTCATCCGCGCGATCAGCGTCAGATTGATATCGTGCACGGTAAGTCCGTTCAGATTCGTATTCAAAAGCATATTCAGCTTTAACAGTGTCTCCGCGTCAAGGGGCTCGTCAATCTCGATCATCTTATTCTTGATCAGATTGCCCTCCATCACGACGACGGATAAAATATGCTGCTCGTCTACGGCAGACAGCTGGACGAATTTGACCTTGTTGCCCGAGATCGCCGGTGCGGAAATGATCGACGCGTACTGGGTATTGTTCGCCAGAACCTTTACGACCTGCTTTAAGACCTTCTCCATCTTCTCGGTCCGCAAGATCATCAGATCCTTTATCTCGTTGATCTCCGCATCCTTTTCCTCCAAGAGGTGGTTCACATAGAACCGGTACCCCTTGTCCGACGGGATCCGCCCCGCCGAAGTGTGCGGCTGGATGATATAACCGAGCTCTTCGAGATCAGACATCTCGTTGCGGATCGTAGCCGAGCTCAGCTTCAGATCCGAGCTCTTCGAGATTGTCCGAGAACCCACCGGCTCTCCGGTATCCAGGTATGTCTGAATCACAGCGTTTAAGATCTTAACCTTCCGCTCGTCTAATTCTTCCGTTATATCCATCCGCGAAGCTCCCCTTCTTATCTGTCCGGTTATCTCATTCCGCTAACATCTGTCTCATTCAGCTGCTGGTTTTCGGTCTGTTAGCACTCAATAATTAAGAGTGCTAATATCCTCTTGTGATAATGTAGCACCCTTACTGTTTTTTGTCAACAATTATTTAATTTTTTGTGGAAAAAGTTTTATGATCCGATCGCTTCCGTGATCGCTTTCGAAAGCTGGTCCGCACAGGACGTTCCCCTAAATCCGCACTCGTTCCCGCGCAGGATATCCGCCACATTCCGTGCGTCCTGCCCTTCTACGAGCCGTCCGATCGCTTTTAAATTCCCATTGCATCCACCGGTAAAATGCAGGTTATGGATCTTCCCCTCGTCGTCAAGCTCATATTCGATCTTCGTCGAACATACGCCCTTCGGGGTGTAGGTGTATTGCTTCATAAGTACGTGCCTCCTTTTTCGTTCTGCCTCATCGGCTGCTTTTACTCATTTTATTTTCAATTCTTCACCGCAAAAACGCATACCGCCGCCGCGTATATTTTTCGCATTATTGTTTCCTCCTTTTATACCAGATCACGATACCCGTCACGAGAAGGATCGCAGGCACAGCGAATACGAGCAAAAGTCCGTACATCCGCGCAATATTCGCATTGACTAAGATGTTGTCCGCTTCGTAGCTCTTCGCCGGGATCACGATCGCTGCAGTTTCCGTCTCATCCGCGGCACTCATTGCGGATATCACTCCGGCAAACAGCTTCGTGTTCCGTCCGGATACCATTCCGTCCGCCGCATCCGTAAACAGGTAGGTTGAGCCGAAGATGAAACTGTTGCCTCCTCCTGTCAGGTGAACCTGAAGGCCAAGTGTAAACGGTCCTTCGATATCACCGTCTTCCTTTTTGATCTCGGCAAAAATGCCCTCCATCCCCATCGATTCAGTCGAAGCATAATCCTTTTTTGTAATTGCTTCATCCGAAGTCTTCATCAGCGCGGTATAGGTAAACTCCGGCTTTGCGTCCTCTCCGGGCGCCGCGTTCTCCGCCGCATCCGAACCTTCCGAAGACGATTCCCCGTCATCTTCGTCCGCCGCGTCCTCATCCTCATCGGCTTCGGGATATGTAAGCCCCACCGAAAAAGGCGCGAACACCGACATCGTTCCCGCGACATCCATCGTGCATTCCGTTTGAATAACCTCGGGCAGCAGATAAAAATTATTCTGATAATAATAGGAAGGATCCATCTCCGCGACCACACCTTCCACCTGCGTCACGCCATAATGATCCAGCACCTTTGCCAAATTGGAAAGCCCGGCTGTCGTCCCGAAATCAAGGGCGATAAAAAGCTGCCCGCCGCCCTTAACATAGGAAAGCAGCTTATTCACATCATCCGAAGAAAGGTCTCCCTGCGGCGCATTGATAATAACAAACGCCGCATCCTCCGGCACAGCCGCTGTCTCCAGAAAATTCAGGCTCTTCACATCCAGATTCGCCTTTTCCATTGCCGTCATAAAGTTCTCGCCCAACGGCACTTCATCATGTCCCGTAAGCTCGTACGCCACCGGCATATTGTCACTTAAGACATACTGCAAAGCTCCCGTCACCTGCCCTTCGCCGTCAAATGCGGACAGGGTCTGCGAATACGTCGTATAGTCAAAATCATAACTGTAAATCTGTGACGGCGCAAGCACCTTAAACCGTTTTTTGCTCTCCACGATCACGCTGCCCGCCGACAGATCCGAGTCCGAATACGCGGACGCAAAGGTCGGATTCTTTTCGGTGTCCACGTACTTCACCTTGATGTGCTTCGCACCGTCATCATAACGTGAAAGCATTTTCACAAGCTCCGGGTACTGATCGTTCAGGTCGCTTTTCGTACCGATCACGTAAATTTTGACATCGTCTTCCAATGTCCTGATATAGTCCTTCGTTTCCTGCGAGATCGAGTACAGCTTCTGCGGCGTCACGTCGCGTACCGTGACATCCTCCGGAAGCATTGCCATTCCGATATTAAGCCCTACCATCGCAGCGATCACCACAACGATCGTCGTTACGGAAAATGCATTCGCGGAAAGCTTCCTTGCACTGACCGTCCAGCGGCGCTTCTCGATCGACTGTGTGGTCAAAAACAAAAACAGCACGGTCATCGAAACATAATACACAATGCTGACGAAATTCAAAGCACCCTTTTGCAGATCATCCAGGGGCGTCATCAGGTCATAGGCTCCGAGGATCTTAGCTGCGATTCCCTCTCCTTTGAAAACGGCATCTACAACCGAGCTCATAATGAAACCGATAAAAAGCAGGATAAAGGTCACTACCGCCGAGATCACCTGACTTTCCGTCAGGGACGAAACAAACATACCGATCGCGATACATGTCAGTCCGAAAAGGAAAAAACCCAGCAGCGCAACATAGCTTTCCGCCATTTTGACCTTGCCGAAAATTGACAATAACAGCGGCGTCAGAGCCATCACGCCGACACAGATGGAAAACGCACCTGCCAGTGCCAGGAACTTTCCGCACACGATCTGCCATACGGATACCGGTGCCGTTAAAATAAGCTGATCTGTCTTGTTGCGCTTTTCCTCGGCAAGAACGCGCATCGTTAAGATCGGAACAGCCACAAGAACTATGATCGATAACCCGGACAATGTGTATATGATCGACGGCGCGCCATACACCAGATTATATATGAAAAAATACAGGCCGAACAGCGCCATAATCGCCGCAATGAACAGCCAGCCGATCACATTTTGAAACAGAGAGCAAAACTCCCGCTTACATATTGCTGCCATCGGTATCGCCTCCTTCCGCCAAAACCGTCTTCCTCACATCCGAACCCGGCTCCTCTGTCGATCCGTCTACCGGAACATCCGCATCTGCTCCCTCCATCGAGCCGCTTTCCGGGGCGTCCTCTTCCGGTTCCTCTTCCAAATCCGACTCCGGAACATCCGCTTCCGGCTCCTCCGTCACGACAGCTTCCGCCCCGCCATCCGTCTCTTCTTCCGGATCTTCCCCGGTCGTCACATCCGCCGCATCCTCCGGCTCGGC
>JAFSYD010000219.1 GCA_017443685.1 Lachnospiraceae bacterium
AGCATCTGTATGAATATCTGTCGCAGCGGCCGCCGTATGTGGCAGGTGACGAGGTGCAGGGGAGGATATACGAATTCGGCCATGATTTCGGTACCTTTGTCGCGGTGGCGGACAAGTACTCGGCGATGATCCCGAAGCATGAGGATATGTCGGCGCACCGCATCGGGGATGTGATCACGGCGCGGATCGCTGCGGTGAAAGAGGACGGTAAGCTGGATCTTACGGTGCGGCAGAAAGCGTATCTGCAGACGGAGGAGGATGCCGAAAGCGTATACCGGCTGATCGAGGAGTATGCGGGAGTTCTGCCTTTTTCCGAAAAGGCGTCGCCCGAGGTGATCCTGCGAGAGACAGGTCTGTCGAAGAACGCGTTCAAACGTGCGGTAGGGCGTTTATATAAGGAAAGAAAAGTGACGATCGAGGATGGGAAGATCCGATTGAACCCCGGAAATACAATATCCCCCGCGTAAAATTACGCGGGGGATTCGTCTTGGAAGCATCACGCCCTTACACACGGTAGTCGATATTACTGCCGACGGCAGGGTTCACGGAGTTCTCAAGAATGGCAGCCATGTTCGCGCCTTCCGTCTGTGCTGCGTCGAGCTGCATGTCCATGACAGCGTACCCGACTGCGGAGAGCGTCTGTGTCTGCGCCATTGCCGTACTCATGCCGACAACATCAAACATATTCAACGTGCATCCCTCCTTTTCGTTTGTCTGTTCGTACCGTCTTCCTTCATAATTTAGTATGCCACGGCTTGTCCCATTTTGCAAGTAATGTTATACTTGTATCTATATTATCGACCGATTTTTTTAAAAATGAACATATGAAAGGGGAAATTATGAAAGATGTTATCATTATCGGAAATGGACCTGCAGGCATTACGGCGGCCATCTATGGCGTGAGGGCGGGGCTGGATACGCTTCTGGTGTCGGATGCGCCGAACGGCGGCGGGCAGATCGCGACGACGTACGAGGTGGATAACTACCCGGGGCTTCTTCATGTCGGAGGGATGGAGCTCGGCGACAAATTTTTAGAGCACGCGAAGGAGCTTGGCGCTGCGGAAATGACGGCGCGGGTGAGCGCGATCCGCGATGAGGGCGATCACAAGGTGGTCGTTACGGAAAAAGAAGAGCTTGAGACGAAGACGGTCATTATCGCTACGGGCGCGGATCACAGCAAGCTTGGCGTGCCCGGTGAGCAGGAGCTTGTCGGTATGGGCGTATCCTACTGCGCCACCTGTGACGGGGCTTTTTTCAGGAAGCGTACGGTTGCGGTCGTCGGCGGCGGCGATGTGGCTCTCGGGGACGCGATCTTTTTATCAAGGTTTGCCGCGAAGGTGTATCTGATCCATCGGCGGGACGCCTTCCGCGGGGCGAAAATGTTACAGGAGCAGGTAAAGGAAAAAGAGAATATCGAGATCTGCTATGATACCATCGTGACGTCGGTTGTCGGAACGGATATGGTAGAGAAGCTTCTTATTAAGAATGTTAAGTCGGGGGAAGAGAGCGAGCTTGCGGTAAACGGGGTATTCATGGCGGTCGGCATCCGTCCGAACCTTGACGGCCTTACGGGGCTCCCCGAGCAAAACGAGGCGGGGTACATCGTTGCCGGCGAAAGCTGCGAAACGAGCATCCCCGGCATCTTTGCCGCGGGCGATGTGCGGACGAAGCAGCTGCGGCAGGTCATCACGGCGGCGGCGGACGGCGCGAATGCGATCACTTCGGTGGAACGGTACCTTGCGGGAGCGTGACGGACAAAGGGACATGGACATACCGGCTGATTTAATTTTCCGGGCAGTCGCTCAGCAGGCGTAAATCGTCCAGTGGACGATTGCTCTGCGCCGACCGAAACGAAGTGTAGACAATGCTTCGCGCTGCTGAATAGTTACTTAAAATGTTACATAATAATTAAG
>JAFSYD010000220.1 GCA_017443685.1 Lachnospiraceae bacterium
CTCCCGGATGAAGATGTCCTTAGACGACCTTTTCTCGCAGATCAAGGCGGGCAACTTAAAAGAGCTCGATATCATCGTAAAAGCGGACGTGCAGGGCTCGGTGGAAGCGGTTCGGCAGTCGCTTGAGAAGCTGTCGAATGATGAGGTCATTGTAAAAGTGATCCATGGCGGTGTCGGTGCGATCAACGAAAGCGATGTAACGCTTGCCTCGGCTTCGAACGCCATCATCATCGGCTTTAACGTTCGTCCCGACCCGATCGCGAAGCAGACCGCGGATCAGGAAGGCGTTGATGTCCGGCTGTATAAGGTGATTTACAACGCGATCGAGGATGTCGAGGCGGCAATGAAGGGTATGTTAGAGCCTGTTTACGAAGAGCAGGTGATCGGCCACGCCGAGGTACGCCAGATCTTCAAGGCTTCGGGTATCGGCAATATCGCCGGCTCCTATGTGTTGGATGGTATTCTCCGGCGCGACTGCAAGATACGTATCACGCGCGACGACGAGCAGATCTACGATGGTTCGCTTGCGTCTCTGAAGCGGTTCAAGGACGATGTCAAGGAGGTCCGTACCGGTTACGAATGCGGTCTGGTATTTGACGGATTTGACGCAATGCAGGAAGAGGATAAGATCGAAGCCTACGTTATGGTTGAGGTCGCCCGGTAATTGATGACAGGAAGCATACTATGAGTAAAAAGAGTATCAAAAGCACCCGGATCAATGAAGAGGTGTACCGGGAAATATCAAATATTCTCCGTGGAGAAGTAAAGGATCCGCGGATATCGCCGATCGTGTCCGTCACCCGTACCGAGGTAACGACGGACCTGAAGCAGGCGAAGATCTATGTCAGCGTGCTTGGTGATGAAGAAGCGCTTGCGCGGACGATGGAGGGCTTAAAAAGTTCGAACGGTTTTATCCGTAACCGCCTTGCGGCGAATCTGAACTTAAGGAACACACCGGAGCTGATCTTTATCGCGGATGATTCGATCGCGTACGGCATTCGGATGTCGAAGCTGATCGATGAGGTGAACCATGGATCGGATGATCCGGAAGAAGAATAAGTATAAGAGGTGGATACGATGCTTCGCTTGGATGAAATTTTAAAAGATAAAAAAACGGTCGGTATTGCCGGACATATCAATCCCGACGGGGACTGCGTCGGTTCCTGCCTTGCTGTGTACAATTATATCCGTACCTATCATAAGGATATTGATGTGCAGGTGTATCTGGACCCGTTTCCGACGATCTTTTGTTTCCTTACGGGCTCGGATACCATCATAGCCGCGGATGGAAGCGAAAAAGCTTTTGATCTGTTTATCGCCTTGGACTGCGGGGATGCGCGCCGGCTGGGGAATTCGGCTCCTTATTTTGCCGCATCGTTGCATACGCTTTGCGTGGATCATCATTTAAGCAATGACAGCTTTGCCGAGACGAATTACATTTTCCCGCACAAAAGCTCCACCTGTGAACTGGTGATGGAGCTTGTCGACGAGGAGAAGATCACAAAGGAGATCGCGGAATGTTTATATACCGGGATGATGACAGATACCGGCGTGTTTAAGTATTCTTCTACGACCTCGGAGACCATGCGCAAGGCAGGCGTATTGATGGATACCGGGATTGATTTCGGACGGATGATCGATGACGTCTTTTACGCGAAGACCTACCATCAGAATCAGATCATGGGCCAGGCGCTGTTGAAAGCGAAGCTCCACGAGGGCGGGCAGATCATAAGTTCCGTCATCGAAAAAGAAGAGATGGAGCGCTTTGAAGTGCTTCCGAAGCATATGGAAGGCATAGCGGAGCAGCTGCGACTTACGACAGGGGTGGTCGTGGCAATCTTCCTCTATGATAATGGAAAAGGCTATAAAGTATCCACCAGGGCGAATGGCGAAAAAGTCAATCTCGCCGCCCTGGCGCAAAAATACGACGGCGGCGGACATGCAAAAGCAGCCGGGTTTTCGGTAGTGGGTGATCCGAATGAAGCGATAGAACGGATCGTGGCCGATATAAAGGAATTATTATAATGAAAGAATTTGACAAAGCCGGCTTCTTGAATATCCATAAAGAAGCCGGTTTTACTTCGCATGACGTGGTGGCTAAGCTGCGCGGCATATTACATACGAAAAAGGTGGGACATACCGGAACCCTTGATCCGATGGCTACGGGAGTGCTTCCGGTCGCGATCGGGCGGGCAGCCAAAACGATCGAGCTGCTTTCGGATCATTCCAAGGCGTATACGGCCTTAATGCAGCTTGGAACGGAGACGGACACCTATGACAGTACGGGTACGGTAACGGCGGAATCGGAGGTTAATGTATCGGAAGAAGAGGTGCGAAAGGCTTGCGCCTCGTTTGTCGGAAGGATCGAACAGCTTCCTCCCATGTATTCCGCGAAAAAGGTGGACGGGAAGCGGCTTTACGAGCTGGCGCGCCAGGGAAAGCAGATCGAAAGAACGCCGCAGCAGGTGGAGATTTTTTCCCTTTGCATTACCGAAATGAAGCTGCCCTATGTGGAATTTACCGTGGAATGCTCGAAGGGGACCTATATCCGCTCCCTGTGCAATGATATCGGCGCGGCGCTCGGCTGCGGTGCGTGTATGGCAAAACTTACGCGGACGAGAGCGGGAAGCTTCCTTTTGGAGGATGCCCTGCGGCTTTCCGAGATCGAAGAGGCGCGGGATGCCGGAAGAGTAGATGAAATCCTGTTACCGACGGACGCCGCGTTTATCGAATATCCGAGGGTCGTATTATCGGATTGCTTTACAATGCGGGCGTTAAACGGAACGCAGATCCCGAAGGAAATGACGGCTTCGGAAGGTACAGATGCCGCATTGTACCGGATGTATCTGGCGAACGGAAGCTTTTTGGGATTGTATTCCCTTTCACACGGGTATTATCATGTGAAAAAGCTTTGTCTGCTTTCTGACGTTTGACCTGTTAATTAGGAAGGAGTAGCCATGCTTTATCTGACTTCCATTAATGATTATGCTGCGGGGCAGCCGGCAGCTGTTACGGTTGGTAAATTCGACGGCGTTCATCTGGGTCATAAGCTTCTGACCGAACGCCTGTGCCGGCAAAAGGAGAAGGGGATGGTCACGGTTGCCGTCACCTTTGATATCCAGCCGTTATGGCTTACCGAGAACCGGAAAGATGTAAAACTGATCATTACGCCCGCGGAAAAGCGGCATATGTTAGCCGAAGCCGGGGTGGATGTGCTGCTGGAGCTGCCGTTTGACGATACCTTTATGCATATGTCCCCCGAAGCCTTCATCCGAATGTTAAAAGAACGGCTTGATATGGAATATATGGTGGTCGGCAGTGATTTTAAGTTTGGCTACCGGGGAGCGGGAGATATCGGGCAGTTAAAGGATCTGTCGGTCATGCACCATTTTGCTCTGGAAGTCGTGGAGAAGAAGCAATGCAATAAGCGGGATATTTCGAGTACGTATATCCGGGAGGAGATTGCCGCCGGTCATATCA
>JAFSYD010000221.1 GCA_017443685.1 Lachnospiraceae bacterium
GGAAACATTCCAGGAGAATCTATTTACTTTAAGGAGCGGTCCCTATCTCTCCGACAACAGGGAAATCCCCGGCAGGAAATGGACCGGCATCTACGAGGGGATTACCTCCAATGCGTTTTCCGGTTCCGGCGAAAGAGGAAGGGGCTTTGAACTGGTGGATTACAGCCCGAGGAGTGGCAACAGTATGTGGTTCGAGGGAGAAGATCTTGTGATCGAGCTTCGCTATCCGGGCATCGACGAGGAAAGAGAGCGGTATCGCAAGGTGGCGGAAAAGTTAGTGTGGTTTCTAAGGAGGTATGCGTGCGAGTAAAACGAAAGCAAGCCATAATCATCATCGTATTGCTCAGCGTGGTAATGACGATTTTCACAACGGTGCTGACGACCCTGTCCTACCGCAAGACGCAGGCGGACAGTTATGTGCACGCTGAGGTGTTGAATACGGTCGGTACCGTCCGAAAGCTCAATTATGCCTTGAGCTTTGGCAAACCAATAGATAAGTTTTTCGGACTGGATGACCTTCTGGGAGGGATTGACGAGCTTTCGGAGGAGATCCGGGGCGTGGAGATCGTCGACAGTGAGGGAAGCCTCATAGAAAGCGCCGGGGATGCGATGGCGGACATTCGTCCGGACAGCTTTGACGGAGAATACCGGATGGAAGAGGAAGGCATCTATGCCTTTGTTCCGTTTGATGCCGGTACGATTATCCTGAAACTGGATACCGGGGTAATTCATGACCGGACGCGGGCGTACATAGGCTTTATTCTTCGCCTGGATGCATGGATCCTGCTGGCTGTGGTTCTTGCCGTTTTTGCATCGTGCATGATCGCCTCTCAAAACGGCATTTCGATGAAGAGGCTCCGGATCACGAGCGTTCTGATCCTGGTGACGGCACAGTTCGTCCTGGGGGGCTTGTCCATGTGGCATCTGGATACGGCATATTCGGATTCCGTTGCACAGATTGCGGAAACCACAGCACTTACGGTGAAAAATGATATCAATGCCGTGATTGAAAAAGGCATTCCTTATCAAGAACTGACCGGCATGGACAATTATCTGTCCAATTTGGTAGCGGATATTCCCGAATTGTCCAATTTATCTTTGGGCATGGGAGCGGCAGCATCCGCGAACCAGATGTCAGAATTTGATCTGGATATTGAGGGAGTGGCAGATGGAACGGTCAGCCTTTTATGTTACTACGACCAGGATTTGATCCGGTCCAAAAGGATCAATAATGTCATAGACAGCCTGATTCTGATCCTAATTGCGGTTTTCATCAGTATGGAATCCGCCGCCTTTTGGACCAGGCACATGGAGATGAAAGGTCAGAGGAAAAAGGGCGAACTGTATCTGCCGGGCTTCCGGCTCTTTGTCTTTGTTGCGGGAATCACATTTACGCTGGATGTCGGTTTTTTCTCCGTATTAAGCGCCAAGCTGTTTGGCGCGATGGCACTGCCGGAATCCATGTCGTTTTTAAGCGGTATGCCAAACACGATGTATTCTGTGGCGGTGCTAATCGGGCTTTTGGCGTGCAGCTCGCTGATCCGGCGTTTTGGTATGAGACGTATCCTGATGACCGGCGTTATCATGGGCATCATCGGATATTTGTTCTGCGCCGTATCGGTCAACCTGCCGATGCTGATCCTGGCCCGATTTGTCTACGGCTTCTGTGATGGCATTATTATCAATACGATTCGGCTTTATGCATCGTCTCAGACGGATCCGGAGCTTCATACGAAAATCCTGGTGGAATACATGGCGGCGACCAACCTCGGGGTAAGCTGCGGCGTCGTGATCGGGGGACTGATCGCCGATGTGGCTTCCTACACACTGGTCTTTTTGATCGGCGCGGCGCTGGCGTGCATCTGCCTGTTTTTGGTATTGTTCGCAGGATTTCCGGAGAGGCAGGAGGACAGCGAGAAGATGTCTTTTGTCATTGCGTTAAAGGAATTAAAAAAGCCCCAGGTGTTCCTCTTTATGATCGGCGCGGTTGTGCCGGTTTATATTGCTACGCTTTTTGTGGCATTCACCTTCCCGCTGTTCGGCAACGAGGCAGGCTTTTCCAATTCCATTGTATCGGGCTGCCTGATGCTGAATTTCATCATCATTGCCTATTTGACCGACCCCATTTCTGATTGGGTGATAAAGCGTATCCGCCCGGATATCGCGATGGCGGTCTATATGGCGCTGCAAATGGCAAGCATCGGGATTTTCGTGCTGACAGACCGTATATGGGCAGCCATTCTGGCTCTGATCCTGACCAGCCTGTGGGACTGTTTCGGCATGGTGGTTATGGATCTGGCGCCAGGTCTCGTGCAGGGCACATCCACGGAAAAATGCACGCTGCTGCAAATGCTGTTCGGGAAGCTTGGCATGGTCATCGGGCCGGTCGCGATCACGGCGTGGCTGTCAAAGGGAGCGGCAGGTGCAACGGGTGTGATTGTGATTTTTATGGCAGCAGGGTTGGTGGTTTATGGGGTATCCCTGATCACAGATTTATCAAAAAACCGGCCTGATGCGGGTCGCATTGAAGGGAGATAGCTATGCGTAGTAAAAAGAAATGGGCGATCCTGCTCTGTTGTTTTAGTCTCATAGTATCGGTTGGTTGGCGCATGTTATGTGCCCCAGGCGGTTTCATCTCTCCAAAGACGGCATATGCCGCACCGCTGGTCAGAATAGGCTATGCCCAGACGCGGGAATACGGATCATTTAGCCAGGTGCTTTTGGAGACGGCAAGGGAGCTGGTCAGTGCGGGATGTATTTCGGAATCATTTTTGGACAAATATGAGGATGTGAACTTTGAAATGCATTTTGAAGAGGGCGATACCAAAAAACTGTGGCAGGACATCTGCGACGCAACGGTGAAGGGGGCCCCTTACCAATTTTCGAGGGACGCGTTTTTCGATATGAATGAAATGCCCCAAGAGGATTATTCGGACATGGTCAACCGCAATGATGTGGATATCACATTTACGATGGGAACGGATCCGAGCGTATATTTCTTTGAACATGAGAAGAAAAACAAGTTTATGAGCCTTTATGCTGCGGATCCCATCAAATCCGGCGTCGTAAAGAGTACGACAGAGCGTTATACGGACAATTCCTATGCGTTGATGGATCTGACACCGTATCTGCGTCAGTTGGATGCGGGATACAAATTCCTGCAGTTTGAGAAACTGGGCGTGGTCTACGAGGATTCGGAGGCGGCATATGATTATTCCGATATCAGGGAAATTGAACAGAAGGCCGAAGAATACGGCTTTGAGGTGGTCTATGAGCATGTGGACGAGCCGGTCTCCGAAGAAGATTTCGACAGGTATTATGAGGAGCTGAAGCAGGCATACCGCAAGCTGGTCGATAAGGGAATTGACTGTCTTTATGTAACGATTTCATCCATCAATTATGAAGAGAAAATGCAGGAGCTTTTGGATGATGCGATCATTCCGGCAGGCGTGAAGACGATGGCGCAGGATGACCTCGCTCCGCTGGCTTACGGTGTGCTGTTCGGTGTGACGATCAGTGACGCGAAAGAAGTGGCATCATATGTGTTCTCCGAGATCCGGCGTTACGCGGAGGAAGGGGTGCCTTTTGATGAACTCGATATGGTCTATGAGTGCACGCCAAAGATCGGGATCAACTATACGACAGCACAAAGGATCCGCTATGACCTGCCATTTGAGGATCTTCAGATCGTAGATGTGGTTTACAAAAATGAGTGACAGCAGAATGGAAAATATTACATTATATTTAGACCGTGTCCGCCAGGCGATAGGGAGATTCGGCAGCAACACGGCTTTATGCTATAAGGACAGGGCTTATACTTACGATGAGCTGGATTCTGTTACGGGGCGGCTGGCAGCCCGCTTGAAATCGGAAGGGGTCGGAACGGGCGATATCGTCTCTGTACTGATCCAGCGGAATGAATATTTGACGCTTACGCCGCTGGGGATTCTTCGCGCCGGCGCCGCGTATCAGCCGTTGGATCCCGCGTATCCCACTGCCCGGATCAAGACCATGATTGAAAACGCCAAATCGCCTCTGGTGATTGTGGAAAAAGCCTGTGAGCATCTGCTGGAGGGCGTTTCTTTTGGTGAAAACAGAAAAAAGCTGTATCTGGAAGACATACCGTTTTTGCCATCCCAAAAGGAAGCGATATGGGACGAAGTAAGGGGGGATGATGACTTTGTGATTCTGTACACCTCCGGTTCCACCGGCGAGCCAAAGGGCATAGAGATCACCCATAGAAATATTGCCAGCCTGTTGGACTGGTACATTGATTACTATAGCGTGGATGAGACCTGCCGTGTCGGGCAGCATTCTTCTTTTGTTTTTGATCCGGCCATCGTGGAATCCATGCTGCCGTTGGCGGCGGGAGCGTCTATCCATATTATCCCGCAGGAAATCCGCTCGGATGTTTTTCTGTTGGATCAATTCTACAACGAAAACCGTATTACATATGCATCGCTGACGACGCAGCTGGGGCGTCAGTTTGTCCTGTACGGAAAGGGACAGACCTTAAAGCATCTGGTTGTCGGCGGAGAAGCGCTGGTGTCTGTACCTGTGCCCGGGCATTATACCCTGCACAATGGCTATGGACCCGCGGAGGGCACCCAACTGATTACAATATTTTCTGTGCAAAAAGATTATCCCGGGAAGGTTCCGATCGGAAAAGCCCTGCCCGAAGTGGAGATTTACCTTTTGGATGAAGAAGGGAATCCGGTAAAAGACGGGGAAGCGGGAGAACTCTGCTTTGCCGGACCGCATGTCACAAAGGGCTATCTGAATCGACCCGATCTGACCGAGAAGGTGTTTACGGACAATCCGTTTTCGGACAAGCCGGAATACCAAAGGATGTATCACACAGGGGATCTGGCCAGAAAAGGGGAGGATGGAAATATTGAATATCTGGGACGGAAAGACCGACAAGTAAAGATCCGGGGCTTCCGGATCGAACCGGCGGAGATCGAGGCACTGTTGGATACCTTTGAAGGGATAGACGATGTGGCGGTTGTCCCCCAAAGTCTGGGCAATGAAAAAACGCTTGTGACATATTACCTGTCAAAAGAGCCGATGGACGAGCGCCTGCTGTCGGATTTTGTTTTGGCGCACAAACCATCCTATATGTTGCCTGCCTTTTTCGTCCATATGGACGCATTTCCTTTAACGGTCAATGGAAAAGTGGATTATGACGCACTGCCAAAACCGGCTCGCAAGGCAGAAGATGGCTTTGAGGCACCCGCCAGCCGGACGGAAAAGATGCTGGCGGTGCTGTACGAAGAGATTTTGGGTATGGAGCCTGTCGGACGGCAGGACAATTTCCTGCAGCTGGGAGGGACATCTCTGTCGTCGGCCATGCTGCTGCATAGAATATATGATGCGTTTTCCTGCCGGATCGGCATACGGGATATCATGGAAGCACCTGTGCTATGGGAGCTTGCCGGACGGATCGACCACAAACGCTCCATAGCAGATGACGGAGCGGTGATCTTTGAACAAAAAATACTTCCTACACGCAGTGAATACGAGGTCAGTTTTGCGCAGGAGCGGATGTATACGGCACAGGAAATGCTTGGTGCCAATGATCCGACTTACCTGTTGCGGCTCTTTATCCATACGGAGGGCATATTTGACCGAACAAAAACCGAAGAAACGCTTCGGGCTTTGTTCCTACGCCATGAAAGCCTGCGGACAGAATTTCATATGACCGGGAATGGTCTGATGCAAAAGGTTCTTCCTTCTGCAGAAGAATGGGTGCGGGATGCGGTTGCCCGGACGGAAGGGAAGGAACTGTTTCCCGGTTTTTCGATGGAGGAAGCGCCGCTTTTTTCATGGCGTTTTTCTGCGCAGGAGTTGAGCTTCCAGTGGCATCACAGCATCAGTGACGGCAGGAGCGGCATCCTTTTCGCGAAAGAGTTCTGTGCGCTGTACAATGGGAAAATACTGCCCGCATTGCCCATCCATCAAAAGGAGTATGCTGCCTACGAGCGTAAGTTCATGCAGTCTGCGCTGTACCGTCGGCGCATGGCAGAGTGGCAACGGGAGTTTGCCCCATTTACGGAGGCAGAAGAGCTCCAGCTGCCCTTTGATGGACGGCTGAATACGGGTACAGAGCGGAAAGCAGGTCATGTGAAGTCTGTTCTTCCGAAGCTGCTGTCAGAACAGATCCGTCAATTTTGTCACGAAAAACAGATGACACCCTATATGTTTCTTTTGGCGGTCTATGCCATTCTGCTGCATCAATATTCGGGGGCAGAGCGTATGATCCTCGGAACGGTTATGGACGGCAGGGAAGAACCCGGGACGAAAGATATCCAAGGGATGTTTGTCAATACCGTGCCGCTGTTTCTGTCGGCAGAGGATGACAGCAGTCTTTCGGATTTCTTTGGGCAGGTCACGCAGACAGTTCTTTTTGGTATGGAACACCAGTCCGTGCCGTTGGAGGAAATCGCCGGCGTGTTTGAAAAGGCGGGCGGCTTTGCGCGTACCGCGCATGGGCATCTGTTGTTTGATTATTTATTTGTGATGCAGAGCTTTGACTGTCGGGTGGAGGATATTGACGGTCACCATATAGACCTCGGCTTTGGCGACGGCGGACGGGCAATGTATGACCTGACGCTGGAGATGGAAGAGCGTCCGGAAGGCTTCTACTGTGATTTTGAGTATGCCCGTGAACTTTTTGCGGAGGATACGATCCGGTGGATGGCGCATCATTATGAGGTACTGATCGGGGAGAGCCTTTCGGAAAAAGAAACGACGGTGGGTGCTCTTTCGATGCTGGATGACGCGGAAACGCACACGCTGCTTTTTGATTTTCAGGGCGAGGTCTCTGACGCGCATGACCGGGAGCAGACCGTGGTCGGGCTTTTGGAACAGCAGGTCAGGGAGCGTCCACATAAAGCAGCGGTCGTTTTCCGCGGGGAAGCCCTGTCCTATACTGCATTGTGGCAGAGCTCCGGCGCGCTGGCCGGGGCACTTCTTGCCGCCATTGGGACGGAGGAAGAGGATGCCGCCGGGACATTTCATGCCGAAGCCGACATGGATAGCCGGAGCGATTTCGGGAGCAGAACGGAACGGCGGGTCGCAATCTTTGCGGAGCGCGGACTGTCGATGATCACTGCGATCTGGGCGGTTTTGCGGGCGAATTGCGCCTATGTGCCGATTTCGCCCTCCTACCCCATAGAGCGGATCCGGTATCTGCTTCATGACTGTGATGCCGCTTGTGTCATAGAATGCGATGCCTCGCTGCCCAAAGAGCTGCGGGAATGGCTTTCCGACAAAGGGATGGTATGTATTTCCTGTGATGCATTGGATGAGAGGGAAAAAGGCCTTCCCCAGCCCCGGTTGGATGCGGCTGCCTATATGATCTACACATCGGGGACCACCGGCGAGCCCAAGGGCGTGGTGGTAGAGCACCGGCAGCTTTCCGCCCTGCTTACGGCGTATGCGGATATTTACAAGCTGTCTGCCGAAGATACGGTGCTGCAGTTTGCGGAGTTTGTCTTTGACCAGTCTGTCTGGGATATTTTTCATATATTGACCGTGGGCGGGACGTTGTGTCTGGTTCCGCCGGAATATGTCCGCAATCCGGATGCTTTGTCGGAATACTGTTTGAAATACCGGGTCACGGCAGCGTCACTGACACCGGGACTCCTGCGCCTCTTAGAGCCGGAGCGGTTTTCAACGATCCGGCTTTTGGATGTGGGCGGCGAAGCGCCGGACAGGGAGCTTCTGCTGGCGTGGTCGAAGAACCGGACTGTATTCAACACCTACGGTCCGACGGAGACGACGGTCAATGCGGCGAGCTTTTTGTTCAGTGAAAACGGGCGGCTTGCCGAAAGCATGGAGACGTCGGAGCTATTGCAGCAAAAGGACAATGTTCCGATCGGCAGAGCGATCCCGCAGACACGCATTTATATCGTAAAAGACGACCGCCTCTGCGGCATTGGCGTGCCGGGTGAGCTTTGCATAGCGGGAGCGCAGGTGGCGAGAGGCTACTACCGCAGGCCGGAGTTGACTGCGGAAAAATTTGTGCCGGATCCGTTCTTTGACGGCAGGATGTATAAAAGCGGCGACCTCGCCCGCTATTTGCCGGATGGCAATATCGAATTTCTGGGGCGCATGGATGACCAGATAAAGCTCCGGGGCTTTCGGATCGAGCTGGGGGAGATCGGAGCGGCAATGCGTCAGCTCCCCGGCGTAAAGGATGCCGTTGCGGTGATTTCCGATAGCGATGGAAAGGAAAAGGCGCTTTGTGGCTATTACATAGCGGAGGATGTCCAAAATCCGGTTTCTTCCGAAGAGCTCCGCCGTCTTTTGGAGGCAAGGCTGCCGTTTTATATGGTGCCTGCTTTCCTGCAGCCGCTGAGAGAGTTTCCGCTTACGATCAATGGAAAGCTGAACAAACGGGCGCTGCCAAAGCCGGAATGCGGTGGGCAGGAAGCTTATGTTGAAGCGAAAACGGAGGTGGAACGGGAGCTTGCCAACGCATTTTCCGAGGTGCTGGGCATGGATGCGGTCAGCGTGACAGAGGATTTCCTTGCGCTGGGCGGAGACTCGATCAAAGCAATCCGTATCATTTCGATGCTCCGTAAAAAAGGGTACCAGCTCGATGTCAGCCTTCTGATGCGCAGCCGGACCATCCGGCAGTTGGCGGCGCTTGTAAAAAAGACGGAAAAAACAGAGTATAAAGAATTTTCAAATGTGCGGTTTACGCCCGTAATGAAGATTTTTCACGCATCAAAAATGGCCAATCCTGCCTGGTACAATCAGTCGGTGATGCTGCTTGTTGAATCGAGGACAAAGCAGGATGGCCTGGAAGCCGAGGCAAAAAACGCCTTGCGCCAACTGATTTCCCTGCATGGCATGCTGCGGCTGATTGTCCGGGGGGGGTGGCGAACTGGTCGTTCGGGATGCTTCCGAAATGCCGGATTTTTCGCTTCCGGTCTATGAAAATTGTTCGGAAAGGGAACGAGAAGCGGCATGTATCCGTTTGCAGGCGCGGATGGATCCGGAAAGCGGTATCGTGATGCAGGCTGCCCTTTTTTACAATGGCAAAGAACGCAGGCTGTTTTTGTCGTTCCATCACTACGTGATCGACGAGGTATCCTGGGAAGTGCTCCTGGGCGATCTGGACAGGCTGCTAAGTCACGAGATGGATTTTGAAAAAACGGTATCCTTTGGGGAGTGGTCCGAGCGGCTTTGGGCATACCACAAGTCCCTGGATTTCCTTCCAGAAAAGACGTATTGGGAAAGCTGCCATGAGGGCATAGAACAAAATAAAGAAATCGAGCAGGAATGGCTGTCTTCCTACCAGGGTTCCGGCAAAAAGGGTTTTTCGTCATTTGTGATCACCCTGCCGGCAGAAGCTTCGCAAAGGCTTTCTTCTATCGCAAAGTCAAAGTATCGGGCAAAAATGGATGCGTTTCTTCTGGCGGCTCTGGTCTATACAATCAATGAGAAAGATGCCGTCACGGCGATGTCGGTGCAGATGGAAAGCCATGGAAGGGGAACGCTTCCCGGGAGGGTTCAACATGACCGTACCGTGGGCTGGTTTACGGCGATTTATCCGATGCTGTTTGAGGCGGCGGGATCCTTTGATGAGCAGGTCATTCTGGTGCGGGAAAACCTTGCCGGCGTGCCGAATTTTGGAATCGGATACGGTCTGCTTTACGAGGATTTATCGGAAAAGGGCGGTCTGGTCTTTAATTATCTGGGAGACAGACAGAATGCCGCTTATGAGAATTTTCGTATTTTACGGGAATCTGGCGGGCGGGAAATCGATGCCGCAAACGGAGACCCCGGAGTCATTTCCATCAACATCCGCCAGGATGACGGCGGTCTTTTGATAGACTGTGCTTTTGATGCAGCTTTTGATGAGGCGAAGGTAAAAGGGCTGCTTTTAGCGTTCAAAAATAAGCTTGTGGAGCTGTCTGCCACGATAGATGCGCAGCAACGGATCTATGGGCCGAGCGATTTTTGTCTGGACTTAAGGATGTCCCTTTCGGACTGGCAGCGGCTGACACGTAAATTTTCGCCGGAATGCATCGTTGCGGTCGCGCGCCTGACGCCGCTGCAGCAGGGGATGCTTTATCGGCATATTGCCCAGCCGGAAAGCAGGGCGTATTTTTTGCAGGATAAGCTGACCATCCGTGGGCAGCTGAGACGGGATCTGTGGCAGACGGCGTTAAGGCTTTTGTCCACGCGCTATGATGCGCTTCGGCTCGCATTTATTTATGAAGATTTGGAAGAACCCCGTCAGGTGATCCTGCGTGAGCGGATGCCGGAATTTGTGGACGCATCGGATAAGGACTTTTCTGAGGTCGTGGAAGCGGACAGCCGGAGAGGGTTTTCTTTGGCAGACGATCCGTTGCTGCGGATTACCCTCTGTCAATCCAGGGCGGATGAGGCGGAACTTTTACTTTCGATGCACCACATGATCATTGATGGCTGGAGCTTTCCGCTGGTGGTGCGGGATTTGATGCATTATTATAAAGCACTTTGTGACGGTATTGAAGAAAAGGCACTTTATGAAGCGGTATTGCGGGAAGCGGAGGAGGGATGTTCCTTTGCGGATTATCTGCGGCTGTATGGGCAACGCAATCGTGAAAAAATACTCCTGGGATGGAAGGATTATTTACAGGGAGTGGAAGCAGGTGCTGCGCCAACCGTCTTTGCAGACAGGGAAGGGCAGGAGCATGGTTCACAGACCGAACGCTTTCTGATTTCAGGAGGGCTGGAGCGGCAGATCCGGGCGTATGCGGCAAGAAATCATATTACCTGCGCGAGCTTTTTCGGCGTCTTGTGGGGAATCCTTTTGGGATTTGAAGGCGGAGTGGATACCGTCCTGTTCGGCGAGACGGTTTCCGGCAGAAATACGGAGCTTGCCGGGCTGGAATCAGCGGTTGGCATGTTTATCCATACGATTCCCGTCTGCGTGCGGTTGGAGGAAACAACGACCGTAAAGCAGCTGATGCAGGGACGCCAGGCAGACTATCTTGCCATGCAGCCCTATGAGGCGGCCAGCCTCAGTGAAATCGGCGCCGCGACAGGTCTTGGCGCCTCCTGGATAAAGGCGTTGTATGTGTATGAGAACTATCCTTCAGAGGAGGGGGATGCCGGCTATCGTATCGAAGGCATCCATGAGGAGGTGGATTATTCCATCACCTTTTGCGTGGAGGAATCGCATGGGTTTTCGTTGACAGTATTGTTTGACGCAGGGCAGTATCCCCGCTCTTATGTGCGGCAGATGCTGGAGCGTCTGGTGCACCTGGCAGAGCAATGTCTGACGGATGAGTCTGTGGATATCGCCTCTCTGGAGCGGACGACGCAAAAAGAGCGGGAGCAGATGCTCGGGCGTATGGCCAGAACAAAAAAGGCGTTTCCCAGGCAGTCATTCCTGGAGCAGTTTTATGATAAGGTGAAACGGGATCCGGACAAAGCAGCGCTCCTGTTGGAGGAAAGGTCAATGAGCTATGGCGAGGTCTGGGAAGCGGCCTGCCGGCTTGCCGAAACAATCGGGTTTGGCGGGGAACGGTTCGTGGCGGTCATGGCGGACAGGAGCTTTGAACTGGTCATATCCCTGATTGGGACGATGCTTGCCGGAGCCTGTTATGTGCCGCTGGACCCGGAATATCCCCAGGAGCGGATCCGGTATATTTTAAAGGACAGCTCTCCGGAGGCAGTACTTTACTATGTGAAGGAAGAAAGACCACAGACCAGGGCTGTGTTTGAGGAATTGGATATTCCGGTTATTTCCGTACCGATTGCCGGGGAAGCCGGCGATACGGGTATTACCGCACCGGGATCAGGTACGTTTGCTGACGGCATGGATTCCGAAGAGGCAAAGGGCACTTGCGGTTCTTTCCGTGGAACGGGACTTTGGGATCGGTTGGCCTATATGATCTACACCTCGGGAACGACCGGGATGCCAAAGGGCGTCGAGATTGAGCACAAGGCTTTGGCAGATATGATCTTTGCCCATGAAGAGCGTTTCGGGAGCCTTGTGGATGACACGGTGCTTCTCATGTCAAACTTCGTGTTTGACGCTTCCGTCCAGCAGATTTTTACGCCGCTGGCACAGGGCGGCGCGGTCTGCATCATGACAAAAGAGCGGATGGGGTCGTCAAAGGAAATCGGCGATTACTGCAAGGATCATAAGGTGTCCTTCATCGGCGCGACCAATGCGCTGCTTCGGACGCTGGATCCGCTGGATTTTGACGGCATCCGGGTAATGAGTATTGGAGGCGATGAGGCGGATCCTGCCCTTTTTGAAAAATGGGCGGCACATACCACACTGTTGGTCAATGACTACGGTCCGACAGAGACGACCTTGCATGCCGTTTCACATACCTACGAAACAGGCGAGAGGAAACCCGTACCCATAGGCGTGCCATACATCAATAAACGCATTTGTATCATGCAGCAAAGCCGGCTTTGTGGGATTGGACAGCAAGGAGAACTCTGCATTGGCGGAAATGGATTGGCAAGAGGGTATCACAACCAGCCGAAGCTGACAGAAGAGCATTTTCAGCCGGATCCGTTTTCAGACGGTCGCATCTACCGCACGGGAGATTTGGCGGTATTCGGACCGGATGGACAGATTCTATTTCGGGGCAGAAAGGATTCGCAGGTAAAGATCCGGGGGTTCCGTATCGAGCCGGGCGAGATCGACAGCGCTATCATGGGCTTTCCGGGCATCAAAGAGTCAGCAACCGTCTCCCGCAAGGAGGGTGGAAGGGAGGCGTATCTCGTCTCCTATGTGACAGGCGAAGCAGATATGGAAACGGGGGCTCTTTTGGAGTATTTGAGGAAACAGCTTCCTGCGTATATGGTTCCTGCGAGTATCATTCGGCTGGAGGAAATTCCATTGAATTTCAGCGGAAAGGTGGATGCGGGAAGGCTTCCGGCGCCGGAGTTTTTGGCAGATGAGGTATATGAAAAACCGGAAAATGAAACCGAGGAGAGGATTGCAGGCTTATTTGCAAGGATTCTCGGCGCAGGAAAAGTGGGCAGGAACGACTCGTTTTTGGATCTGGGAGGGACTTCCCTGGATCTGATGAGGCTTTTGTCCGGGCTGAACCATCCCAAGCTTCGGATTGCCGACCTGGTCAGCCATCCGACGCCAAAGAGACTGGGGGCTTTCCTTAGAAATCAGTACAGGGAAGCGGAGGGCTGCCTTTTATTACAGAATGGTGCTGCGGATGCGCCGCAGATTTTCTGCGTACCGCCGTCAGGCGGGATGGCGATGTGCTACATGGGGCTGTTTCGGACACTGGAGTATCCGGGGCGTATCTTTGGGCTTGCGGATGAGAAGTTTCAGCGGTTCGGAGCGCTTTCGCTTGAAGAATTGGAGAAGTATGATATACTGCGGCAAGACCTTTGGGACGCGAATCTTGACCACTATATGGAAGCGATTGCGCCATTCTTTCAGGCAGGGGATATTCTGGTCGGATATTCGCAGGGAGGCACGGTAGCGCATGCGCTGGCACAGAGGCTGGAAGCTCTTGGAAAACCGCCGGGCAGATTGCTGATGCTCGAAGCAATGCCGTTTTGCGAAGAGGAACTGCCCTATTACAAGCCGGAAAACGAGACCGAACGGCTGGCGGTAGTCGAGGCTATTTTCTTTGGACAAAGGAAAGCAGCCGAGGTTGAAGACCGAAACGGTCTTTCCGTCAGAGAGTGTCTTTTGCGGATGCTTAGAAAGCATGGGGAGACGGCAGATGATGCCATACTCCATGCCCTTTATGAAACCTATCTCGTGTATTCGATCAATACTGCGCACCCTCTGGTGACCAAAGGGCGCATAAATGCGCGGATCGATTCGGTTCTTTTGCCGGAGGAGGAGCAGGCGGGCACGGCGGAAATCGTTCCCAACGAATGGGATCCGTGGGAGGATTACACGGAAAACAAAGGAGAGGCTTTCCTGTTGGGAAAGAATGGTAAAGAGCACCTGGTCTTTTTGACAAACTACAAAAAAACGCTTGCGAAGCAGCTTTGGAAGTGGATAGGAGACCAACTATGAAAAATAGTCAGTCAAAAAAAGTCAGTCTGATCACGAAATTTATTGCCATGTTCGCCATCTTTGGGGTGGTGGCAATGCTGGTCAGCGGAATATTTACCTTTATGATCCAGACCCAAATTTACCACCGGGAGTGTGAAAGCCGTCTGAAAAACATCACAAATCAGTTGAATGCCCTGATCACGGATGACGGGGATGATTTTGTCAATGTGCTGTACTATTCCGAGAGCACGAATTTCAGCTTCTGCCCGGGGACACGGTTTATGAATATACCGATGGCGTGTCGGAGGCGACCAATGCCAATGATGAGCTGTTTGGGAATGACCGCCTGATCGCGGCTCTGAACAAGGAGTCGGATGCCGGGGTAGAGGCACTGCTGAAAAATGTTCGCATGGAAATCGACCGTTTCGTCAAGGACGCGCCCCAGTTTGACGACA
>JAFSYD010000222.1 GCA_017443685.1 Lachnospiraceae bacterium
CCAGCACCTTTGCCTGTGCATTTAAGGAATGGATATCCGCTTTGAACTGCTCCACATCGAAATCCGTGTAGGCTAAAAGGTCGATCTTACTGATGATCACCATGTCCGCCGATTGGAACAGCAGCGGATATTTTAACGGCTTATCGTTCCCTTCCGTTACGCTTACCACGCCTATACGCAAGGTTTCGCCCAAACGAAATTCCGCGGTGCACACCAGATTGCCGACATTATCGATGATCACCGTATCAACCCCCGAAAGGTCAAGCTCCGACAGTCCACGCTCCACCATATCCGCCTCGAGATGACAGCCTCCTTCCGTATTCAGCTGAACCGTTTTTACGCCGAGCCGCTCCATCCGCACCGCGTCCTGATCCGTATACAGATCACCCTCAATTACCGCAAACCGACTGCGATCAACGCCTTTACATTTTAACAAGGCTTCTAACAGGGTCGTTTTCCCAGCGCCGGGCGTTCCCAAAAGGTTGACCATGCGGATTCCCTGCGATTGCAGCATCGCGTGATTTCTCTCCGCTATTTCGTCATTCGCCTTCAGTACATTTTGATTTACGACAATGGTCTTCATTTCTCTCTCCTATATTACGATTCCTAATCCCCTGAAAAGCGCCGGACATAAATCTGACTCGGCCCACGCAGTGTCTCGTCACGCTCGATCCGGATCGTGCCTTCTTCCATACAGGTGCCTTGCTTTGCGATATCAAAATAAAAATTCAGCTGCGCCTCATGGATACAGGAATACGGACCTGCGGCGATCACGATGTCATAAACCTTTGAAAGCCCGCTTTCCTTTGCCGAACGGTCTACGATATCCATGATCTCGCGGCAGACCGCTGCCTCATGCATTTGCGGCCTCCTTCACATCCTTTTTCCTCTTTGTTTTGACAAAAACGTTCCGTTCATCGCGAACCATTTTACGCACGTCAAACGCGCATTGGTTCACGCATTGCCCGCAGCCGATGCATTTTTCGGCATCGAACACAAGTTTTTTGGCCTGCCTGTCATAATAGGTTGCCTCCGTGGGACAATATCTGCCGCATTTGTCACATCCGACACATTTGCTTTCATCGATCATTTCCGGTATATAATAAGATTTCACAAAAATCTTGCTTAAGCCCCCGCTCAGATAATCCGTAAAAAGAAGGCAGCAATCCTTGCAGCAGTTGCAGATCACGATCTCTTCCTGGTTCGCATCGCAGCCGTAATGATAGGTCGTATGGATGCAGCCTTTCCGCTCAAATTCATCCATCAGCTCACACGCCTCTTCATAAGAAAGATGCTTCGCCACACCGTTCTCCTCTAAGTGCCTGCTTACGGCACCTAAGGATATGCAGCCTTCGATCGGCAGCCCTTCCCGGCACTCCCCCAGCCCGTTTATGCTCTTATACAGGCGGCAAAAACAGTTCATGACGGCAATTTCATTCTCATGGCGCTTTAACAGCTGGTATACTTCTCCGGCAAGATACACCTGATGCTCACTATTAAGCGGTTGGTCAAGGGATATCTCGCGGCTTCCTCTGCTTACGTTAATCCCCATGTGGGGCGTACCCCCGTCACGCTTTTTCATCCCCTTCCTGTCCATGTACATGCGGATCGGCGGGATATTCAGCTTGGAAAGCAGCCCCCAGAATTCCATGAATTTGTTCATGACCGCCTGCCGTTTCTCATTCAGCGGTCCCGATACGCCCAGCTCGATCCATCCCGGAAAGATCGGAGCCAGCTGATACATGTCCGGATGCTCATGATCCGCCGGGAAGACAAAGCTCATTTCCAACAGCTCGTTCCAAAACTCCTCCCATGCCCGTGTCTCTCCGTTTGCCTGAAAGAATTTTTCCAGATAAAGGCATTTTAATTCCTCTGACGAATGCGCTTTCGACCCTGCCTCCAGCAAAAAATCCAGCATGGTTGCATCCATGCTAACGTCAAAGCATTCCACGATGGGCTTTAGCGGAGGAATCTTCACCTCCGAGATGGAATTCATCATGGCGATCATTTTTTTTATCTTCTTTTCCGATAATTTCATATTCGTTTCCTAAGATGCTCCGATGGGCATCAATTATCTTCCTTCTTGCTGATGATCATCTCATCCGCCGTCCAAAACAGCAGAAAATCACTTTGTCTTTCTCCTCGTCGAAACCATGTCTTTGTATTCTGCCATTATATCGCCATAATCAGGGCGTTTCAACAAAAAGGTTTCATTTTCGGTTTGTCTTTTTTTCAGACCTCCGAGGATCGATTCCCCAAAGGTCTTTTTTGAAAGGAGTCTCTATTTTATATTTTTATTTTTCCGTTCTTATCAATCAACAGGAGGTCGATGCCAGTCTTCCCCCTTGTCTCAATGCCGTGTCCCATGGCGCCTCGCTGCCCCATCATCTGCCGGGAGGGAATGCCGGTTGACTTCTGTCCGTTGATGATGATCGTGCCGCCGTTATAGGTTGCCGTTCCGTCATAATCAAATGCGGACTGTCCCGTCACGTCGATGGTGCCGCCATTGATAATGAGGTTGCCGTTGGAATCCACGCCATCCGTATCGCCGGAGCC
Organism: Lachnospiraceae bacterium; assembly: GCA_017443685.1. Taxonomy (GTDB): domain Bacteria; phylum Bacillota; class Clostridia; order Lachnospirales; family Lachnospiraceae; genus RGIG4930. The sequence continues at coordinate 2,557 of JAFSYD010000222.1, forward strand.
CATCTTTATCGTAAGCATGCCACCGTTCATCTCAAAGGTAGGCGTATAGGCGGTAGACTTACGCGCTGCGTTGACGCCGTCATCGGAAGCGGTGATACTGACCGACCCGTCGTTGATGCGGATATAGGCGGCTTCCAGCCCTTCCGCGCCGGTGATATTAAATGTTCCGCCATCGATCTGCAGGAGGGTGTTGGCGTGAATGGCATCATCCGATACTTTTATTGTAAAGTCACCACCTGTAATATAGATGCTGCCAAGCGTATCGTCATCGCCGTTTTCCGCGTGCAGCCCGTCTTTGCCCGCGCTGATCCGGAAGGTTCCGTCCGCGATGGCAAGGGAATCTTTTGCCCGGATCGCATGATCCGATGCCGTAATCTCGTAAGAGCCGCTTGCGATCGTCACTTCATCCTTGCCGGAAATTCCATGTCCGCCGGGCGAGCTGATCGACAGCGACCCGGTTCCGTTAAAGGTCAGATCGTCCTTTGCGAAAACAACCGCGTCAACCTCATTATCATCGACCTGTATAAATGTTCCGCCGTTCGACAATCTGTTTGTAGTCCCATCCGCTAAAGTGACAAATACCTTGTCCGCCTGCTTGACATAGATCGCCGCAAAATCGTCGCTTTCAATTTCGGCACCGTTAAGCACCAGCTGAATTTTATCCTCCTTCGCTGCGTCAACGATAACGCTGCCGGTCAGCTTTCCGGAAAGGATATAGGTGCCTTCTGCGGAAATTGTAACCGTAGATCCAGAAATACTCACGCCTTGGGCTGTGCAGCTTGCGCTGTTGCCGTTCAGCTTGATGCGGACTGCCTCGGATGCGTCATATTCGCCGGAAAGATCCCGGGCAGAAAATGCCGTGTCGTAAGAAGTAGCCGTTGCCGCAGCACTCGAAGTTCCTGTCGCAGTCGTAAATGCAGCATTCCCTGACGCTGCCGCCTCATCTCTCCCGATGGCTTGCGTCATCACCGGCGGATAAGAAGTGCTTGCCGCTGCCGCCGTCGAACAGCCTGCCACAAAAAACATTGCGGATGCAAAGCCGATGGATAATATTTTCAAATTTTTATTCTTCATGGTTCATACCTCCTCTTTTGCTTGCCTGCACCCGCCACGCAGCAGGCGCAAGTTCTTATGTGTAACATACGTTCCCTTGTCATAAAGCCTCGTCCTGATCCGCTTTTTTTGCGATCATGACATCCAGATTCCCATTTCTTGTCCGTATTTCATCAATGAACGCTTTCTCCTGTTTTCTATCTTTTTGACGGATGTCATACACCAGCTTAAAGACGCTGCCCATACCCGTCGATTTCACGCTCACCCGCTCCCATTTGTCCGTATACCGTTCGAACAGGTCATCGAATACGCCGCTGTAATTCAGATCCTCTGGGATGGACACCGTGAGCACGCAGTCATTTTCCACACCCTTCCAGACGGGTGACGCGGTAAAAAGCATGACGCCGCCACCCGTTATTGCCGCGAACAACGCAGCGAAAAAGATGTATCCCATACCGCAGATCAATCCGCATCCCATTGCCGCAAATATGACCGTAATATCCCTTGCCGCGCCCGGCACGGAGCGGAAGCGTACGAGGGAAAATGCCCCGGCAACCGCGACGCCGGCTCCAATGTTGCCGTTTACCATCATTATGATGGCGCAGACACTCGCCGGAAGGAAGGTAAGCGTAAGCATCATGCTGGCCGTATGCCTGCTGTTTACGGCATAAGCCATTGCAAGGAATATCCCTATGAAAATGCTTGCAAGGATCGCCGTCATAAAATCTGTTACCGACAGGTTCAGTACGCTGTCCGCGCTGTCAAAAAGTCCTTTTGTTAATGTATCCATTTCATCAGCCTCCTTTTTATGCATATGCGATCTGCTCATCCGGATAATATCCGAAGGGCAGAACCTTTTCTTTTGCCATCATGTTTGCATATCCTTCTCCGTATTTGGAAAAAGATGTCTTGTAAATCTTCAGACTGCTTAACAGCCTTGCAAGCTCCATGGGCAGCGCTCCCGCAACCTTGATCTCCATGAGATGTTCGTCTTTGCCTAAAAGCCCGTATCCACCATACCCATTTCTCAGGTCAAGTTGCCTTGTGCGGTATCGGATATCCGAATCAAAGGTGATGCGCTGCTCGTGGTCATCCAGCCCGTACATCGCAATGCGGCTGTACGATATCGTCATGGCCGGGTGCAGGCTGCCATACAGCCTCTTCATATACTCTACCTCGCGCAGGATCTGTGAATCAGCATTTTGTGGTTCGGTGGCTAAAAACGCCCTTGCCTTTTCATAAGGCATCTCCGCCCGTCTTTTATACACCACACCGTCGTACTTCTTTTTGATCTCTATGAAAGCGGCGCTGTCGCCCTCCGGGATCCCATAGCACCGCAGCCGGAGTTTTTCTTTATATGCCGGCTTTTCCTGCGACCTGCGGACCATCAGGTAGTCGTCGGTGTCATAATAGATATTCAGGATCTTTGTCATCCCGTATTCGTCTATTGCAAACCTGCTCTTAAGGCGATTCATCAGCTCCCGGTACTGCCGGCCGTTCAGCAGGAATTTCATCTCCGTCCGTTCAAATATATATTGATGTCCCATAGTAATCACCTCCTTTTACTTGGAAATCCGTATCTGTTCAGCAGGCTGAACAGATACGCGAGGCATCAA
>JAFSYD010000223.1 GCA_017443685.1 Lachnospiraceae bacterium
CAGCCTGCTGAACAGATACGCGTAAATAACGATTTAACGATTGCTTTTTCAAAAGATGTGTGGTATGATTACCACACTCTTTTTTTGTTCTCTCCCACTGATGGGAGAATTTATGACATTTGAAACTTTTAAATCCAAAATTACTTCTCAGCTTGCCGCCGAGCTCGGCTCCGATGTGACGATAAAGGAGCGCCGCGTGGCAAAGAACAACAATCTCATCTTAGACGGACTTGTTATCACAAGACAGAATGATTTCCTGTCCCCGACGATCTATCTGAACGATTATTATGATGCGTGCAGTAAAAGGAACGTGCCGTTCGACGATCTGTTTGCGGATATCCTCGCGCAGTACAAAAGCTCCATCCCCTCACAGGACGAAAGCTTACGGACCCTTTCGGATTATGAGAAGATCCGCCACCGGATCGTATTCCGTCTGGTAAATTACGAAAAAAACGCCCCATTGCTTTCCGGCTGCCCGCATATCCGTTATCTCGATCTTGCGGTCACCTTCCTTTGCCTTTGCAGCATCCACAGCACAAACGATGCGACGATCGGGATAAAGAACGAGCATCTGAACCTGTGGGGGATCTCGGCGGACGAGCTTTACGAGGAAGCGAAAAAGAATACGCCAAAACGTCTTCCCTTTATCCTTCAGAACATCGCCGAGCTGCTTCCTCTGCTGCCCTCCGGGGAGGAGCCCTTTACGCCGCAGGCAAAGGATCTCTCCTTTCCGATGTTCGTCTTATCGAATGAGTCGAGGGTGCACGGCGCCGGCTGTCTGCTGTATGATGGCGTGGCCGAACACTGTGCCGAGATCACAGGCGGCGCGTATTATATTCTGCCGTCAAGCATCCATGAACTGCTTCTGATCCCGGCAAGCGCAACCCCCGATCCGGGCTGCCTGAATGCAATGATCGCGGAGGTGAACCGCGATATGCTCGCCGCGGACGAATATCTGTCGGATCACGCGTATTATTATGATGAAAACAGCGGAATTGTAATCCCCCGCCAGTAATCAGGAACGGGCAGTCCGCTGCATTTTCGGGCGGCTCCGATGAGATCACGATCCCAATCGTATAAAAATAAGGGACTGCCGTTTATGACAGTCCCCGTTTTATTTGAACGTCATCTATAAATCTCCGGCCGGCGCAGCGCAAGATACGGCCGGCGTTCCTTCGCCTTTTTCGCATCCGCGATCTCAATGTTGCAGACCACGAACTGCTGGCTCGCATCCGCCTTAACAATGATCTTGCCGTTCGGATCGATCACGATGGATCCTCCGACAAACTCGGCATCGCCCTCCCGGCCGACGCGGTTGCACATCGCAACGAAAACAGCATTCTGGTATGCCTGTGCGATAAGCTCCGTCTCATACATATGAAGCGGCTCCGTCGAAACGTTCCCCGCCGGGATCACCACAAGATCCGCCCCCATTGCCGCACACGACCGGATACTCTCCGGCATATGGCGGTCAAAGCCGTTGACCACGCCGACCTTCGCGTCGTGCTCGGGGATGTCGAAGACGCAAAACCCCTCTTCGGAGGGCGCGTAATAATCCTTTTCAAAGAAGCCGCGGGGATTTGCGATATGCACCATTTTCGCCTTGCCCTTCACCTTGCCCTTCGGCGTCAGCCACAGCGACATATTGTAATGCTTCCCGTTGTTGCGCACGTAAAAATTCGGCATCGCATAAAAGCCGTATTTCTTGCACCGTGCACACATATCGCCGATCCGCTTGTCGTTTAAGGAAATGGCAAATTCATCCGGCACCTTATTCAATGCCCCGCCGACGTCGCGTTTGGCAAACTGCGGGAAAAACGGCGTCAGCTGCACCTCCGGATAGAACAACAGATCCGCCTTATGCTCATCCGCCAGATCCATAAACTGCAGCGTTTTATTAAAATTACGGTCCATGTCGCCAACCATCGACATCTGCGCCATCGAAAGCCGCATAGTATGCTCCTTATTGTGTGCCGAACTCCGAAAGGGCAAGGCCGTCATTCCGCTCCAGCGTCATTCCGACGCTCCACTCATTGATGAACAA
>JAFSYD010000224.1 GCA_017443685.1 Lachnospiraceae bacterium
CGGCTATCCGGTCATCTTACGCCCGGCGTTTACTTTAGGCGGCACCGGCGGCGGCTTCGCCGGGGATGAAAAGGAGATGCGTGTGCGGATGCGCGCGGCTTTAGAGGCTTCGCCAGTACGGCAGGTGCTCGTGGAAAAGAGCATCAAGGGCTACAAGGAGATCGAGTATGAAGTGATCCGGGATGCGAATGACACGGCAATCACCGTCTGCAATATGGAGAACCTCGATCCGGTCGGCATCCATACCGGCGATTCGATCGTCGTCGCGCCGAGCCAGACGCTGACCAATAAAGAGTACCAGATGCTAAGGGACGCCGCGCTTAAGCTGATCCGCTCGCTGAAGGTGGAGGGCGGCTGCAACGTGCAGTTCGCGCTGGATCCGGAGTCCTTTTCCTATTACGTGATCGAGGTCAATCCCCGGGTGTCGCGGTCGTCCGCCTTAGCGTCGAAGGCGACCGGCTATCCGATCGCACGGGTATCGGCGAAGATCGCGGTGGGGATGCATTTGGATGAGATCCGCCTTGCCAATACGCCGGCCTGCTTTGAGCCGTCTTTGGATTATATCGTAACGAAGCTGCCGCGGTTTGCTTTTGACAAATACCAGAAGACCGGGGAGGATGGATCATTTAACGCGCTTTCCACGCAGATGAAGGCGACCGGGGAGGTCATGGGCATCGGACGGACAATGGAGGAGAGCCTCTTAAAAGCGGTGCGCTCTTTAGAGGACGGCAAGGATCATGTCTATATGGAAAAATTTGATGCGCCAAGGGGAATAAGCCTGTTCCCGCGCCGGGGGGGAAGCGATAAAACGTCCGCAAGGCCCTCGCTGGCGCGTGAATCGTTCGATCCCGGTGAAATCTCGGAGGAGATGAAGCGGCTGCTTTCCTATATTGAAGAAGGGACGGACGACCGGATCTACGCGATCGCCGCGCTTTTGCGGTGCGGCGTGGATGAGGAGGAGATCTATGCGCGTACGAAGATCGATCCCTTTTTCCTGCGCGCGTTGGGGCGCATCGTGGAAATGGAGGAGCGGATCATTCAGGCAGCGGCTGGCGATGGGGGTTCCGGGAGACAGGGGGCAGCATCCGGCGGGGTTGTGGTCGAGAGACAGGGGGCGTCCGGAGGTGGAGCTTCCGAAAGACAGGAGGCATCCGGTGGGGCTGTGGTCGAGAGACAGGGGGCGTCCGGCGGGGCGGTGTTGGAGACGGGGTCGCTGCGGGATGATGCTTTCTTGAACAGGGATATTCTGTGGGAAGCAAAGCGGATGGGCTTTTCGGATGCGGCGCTCGGACGGCTGTGCGGCGTGGACGAGGAGGCGGTTTACCGGCTGCGTAAGGCTTACGGCCTGCGCCCCGTCTATAAGATGATCGATACCTGCGCGAGTGAGTTCGCCAGCTACGTGCCTTATTTTTACTCTACGTATGAAGAGGAAAATGAGTCGGAGATATCGGAGGCAAAGAAGATCATCGTCTTAGGCTCGGGCCCGATCCGCATCGGCCAGGGCGTGGAATTCGATTACTCCACGGTGCATGCGGTAAGGACGATCCACGAGCTCGGATACGAGGCCATCGTCATCAACAATAATCCCGAAACGGTGTCCACGGATTGCACGACGGCGGACAAGCTGTATTTCGAGCCGCTGACCGTTGAGGATATCACGAACATCATCGACCTCGAAGCGCCGCTGGGCGTGATTGCGACGCTTGGCGGACAGACGGCGATCAATTTGGCGGAGCCGCTGGAAAAGAGGGGCGTAAGGATCATCGGCACGCAGCCGGAGGCAATCTTTAAGGCGGAGGACAGGGATGCTTTTGAGCAGGTCATTGCCGGGCTTTCGGTGCCGCATCCGATGGGACTGGCGGTGACGGACATCGAAGAGGGAAAGGCGGCGGCAGCAAAGATCGGGTATCCGGTGCTGGTGCGCCCGTCCTTTGTCTTAGGCGGCCGGGCGATGGAGATCGTCGCGAACGAGGAGCTGTTGGAGCATTACCTGAAGACGGCGGTCGAGGTGGATGCGGACCGCCCGGTGCTGATCGACCGATACATCATCGGAAAAGAGGTGGAGGTGGACGCGGTCTGCGACGGCACGGATGTCTTTTTGCCGGGGATCATGGAGCTCGTGGAGCGGACGGGCGTTCATTCTGGCGACAGTATGAGCGTGTATCCGCCGTATTCCATATCGGAAAGGGTAAAGGAGGTCATCGCCGATTACACCGCGCGATTAGGTCTGGGAATCGGGATCGTGGGGCTTTATAACATCCAGTTTATCGTGGATAAGGACGAATCGGTGTATGTGATCGAGGTCAATCCGCGGGCGTCACGGAGCGTGCCCTTTTTGTCCAAATCGGCGGGAGTGCCCCTGGTGGATATCGCGACGAAGGTCATGCTCGGCGTATCCTTACGGCAGCAGGGATACGCCGGGAAAAGGCTTTTGGAACGCGAGAAATGGTATGTGAAGGCACCGGCGTTTTCCTTTGAAAAGCTGGACGGGATGGATGCCTTTTTATCGCCGGAGATGAAGTCCACGGGAGAGGCAATCGGATACGATGCGAGCTTAAAGCGCGCCCTCTATAAAGCGCTGCAGGCATCCGGCATCAAGATGAAGGAGTACGGAACGGTGCTTGTCACCTTAGCCGACGAGGACAAGGCGGAGGCGCTTCCTTTGGTACGGCGGTTCTACGAGCTCGGCTTCAATATCGAAGCGACGGTGGGAACGGGACAGTATTTAAAAGACCACGGGATCCGCACCCGCATCCGTGGGATGGCGGATGACAGGCAGCGGACGCCGAACCTTGCCGGCGGATATCCGGATACCGGCACAAGGGATGAGGTGCTTTCCTCCATCCGTGCCGGCTATGTCAGCTACATCATCAACACCCGGGCGATCCTTTCGGGCATCCATTACGAGGACGGCATGAAGATCCGAAGCTGCGCCATCGCCAACGGGGTGACGATGTTTACATCGCTGGATACGGTGCGGATACTGTTAGATGTGCTCGAGGACATCACACCGAGGATTGGGTGTATCTGAGGGAAAAATCATTGTTGTAAATGCTTTTGGATTATGATAAACTTAAAACGTATTTTTAATACACGGAAATCAAGAACATAAGGTGTCATTAGGTGTACCATCCGGAAGAGCGCCAACTCTTCCGGACAAGGCATGGTAAGATAAGTACCACACGATACGGCTAACCGCGATACACGCTTGCAATTATACCACGAAAGCATGAGGAGAATCAACATACATGTTGATTCGACGACGCTACGAGATAACCGACGCTATGCGGCGGTTATACCACAAAGCGACGAGGAAAATCCACATTTATGTGGATTTGACGACCGCATGTGATAACGGTCGCTTTGCGACCGTTATACCACGAAAGCATGGGCAGGTAAACATTTATGTTTATTTTGCGATGTTGTGAGGTGACCGACGCTATGCGGCGGTTGTGGTATCAGGCGCGATACTCGCGATTTATGCATCCTTTGTTAAAAACAAGGTGTCGGTGTGGACGCATACCGGCACCTTGTTCTTGGTTTCTTACAAAGCTTTGTAAGGAACTAAGATTGAAAGGAAGCCGCCAAAAGGCAGATGTTTCAGTCTGTTTTTTGACGGATTCTTTTTATTAGAAAAGGGGGCATAGCATGTTGTTTGCAAAGGTGATCAAATGATTTGAGGGTCAAAAAGGTGATTCACGGATTGTTCCGTGCTTCGCACTCCCACAATCCTGCCCGCCATTCGCAATTTCATGGAGCTTTGCTCTACTTCTTGCTCATGTCGGGGC
>JAFSYD010000225.1 GCA_017443685.1 Lachnospiraceae bacterium
GGCGAACACGGTGGATACCACCATGCCCTTGGTGATCGCCCGCTCGCTGCGGATGGCATAGAACTTCTGGATCATCTGGGGAAGGCCCCAGGTGCCCAGGGAGGTCAGCAGCACGACGCCCAGCAGGCTCAGCGGATCAGGGCCGAAGAAAGAATTGAAGACGCCGGGTACCGTACCGTTCGCAATGCCGGTATCCTTCGCCGCGGACAGGCCTTCCAGGGAGGCCATGAATCCGCCTTTGCTGCCCAGCACGGCCGCGATGACCGCAACAATGCCCACCAGCATGATGAGGCCCTGGATAAAGTCGTTCACCGCCGTCGCCATGTAGCCGCCTACAATCACGTAGATCGCGGTCAGCACCGCCATCACAATCACACAGACTGAATAATCAATGTTGAACGCCATACGGAACAGACGGCTCAGGCCGTTATACAGCGACGCCGTATAGGGAATCATGAAAATGAAGATGATAATGGAGGCAGCCACCTTCAGGGAAGACGCGGAGAAGCGCTTCTCGAAGAAATCCGGCATCGTGGCGCTGCCCAGATGCTGCGTCATGATGCGCGTCCGCCGGCCGAGAATGACCCATGCCATCAGCGAGCCGATCAGTGCGTTGCCGATGCCAACCCAGGTGGCGGCAATGCCGAACTTCCAGCCGAACTGGCCGGCATAGCCGACAAAGATAACCACCGAAAAATAGGAAGTGCCGTAGGCGAAAGCCGTCAGCCAGGGGCCGACGCTCCGGCCGCCGAGCACAAAGCCGTTTACGTCGGTGGAATGCTTCCGGCAATAGAAACCGACGTAGATCATCACGCCGAAGAACACCAGCAGCATACCGAGTTTGAGAATCAGATCACCGATTGCCATAATAAAACCTTCTTTCTGCGGCACCTTCATGAAAAAAAGCCTCTGCGTCCGTCAGGACACAGAGGGCGAATGTTCATCGCGGTACCACCTCGTTTTTGCCGTTCCGTCGGAAACGGCCTCCGGATACTTACATATCCTTTGCGCTGTATCGGGCGCCCCCGGTTCTCCTACTTTCCTTCCGGATTTCAGATCCCGGCTCCGGAGAGTATTTCGGTTAAACAGTTCCGGCCGCCTCGCACCATCCGGCGGCTCTCTGGACGGAATCCCTGTTTCCTACTGGATCTCCTTCATCGCGATGCAATCGTATTCCCTTCCCCCGTTTCCGTCAATAGTCTGAACAATGAAAGAACAAAACCTTCTGTAATTATGAATTATGAATTCTAAATGCCGGATTGACTTTTCCTTTCCCGATGCTATAATAACACCGGTCCGTTGCGAACAATGACGCTGGGGGTGCCGGTTTCCGGCTGAGAGGGCTTCGCCCGACCCTTGGAACCTGTGTAGGTAATCCTACCGTAGGGAAGCGGCAGTCCAACATGTACCGCTTCCCGCATGCAAAAGTATGTGGGATTTTTGTATGCTCGCAAGCCGGAAACAATCGTTTATCGGAGGAATTGATATGTCTCAATCCGGAAAAAAACAGTCTTACACCCGCTGCCTGACGGAAGGCGGCATCTGCGTAGCGCTTTCCATTGCGCTGAGTTATCTGAAGATCCCGGTTA
>JAFSYD010000226.1 GCA_017443685.1 Lachnospiraceae bacterium
AGCTGAACGAGGCCTGCTCTTCGGGCTGCGGCTCCTTTATCGAGACCTTTGCGAGATCGCTTAACTTTAAAGTCGAGGATTTTGCAAAAGAAGCCCTGTTTGCCGCACATCCGATCGACCTTGGGACACGGTGCACCGTCTTTATGAATTCGAAAGTCAAGCAGGCGCAAAAAGAAGGCGCTTCCGTTGCGGATATTTCCGCCGGACTTGCTTACTCTGTTGTAAAGAATGCACTCTTTAAGGTCATCAAGCTTTCCGAGGCTTCCGACTTAGGACAGAATATCGTCGTACAGGGCGGCACCTTTTACAATGACGCGGTCCTTCGTTCGTTAGAATCCATCGCCGGCGTATCCGTCGTCCGCCCCGACATTGCGGGCATTATGGGTGCTTTCGGTGCGGCGCTGATTGCCAAGGAACGTTACAGCGATACGCAAAAGACGCAGATGCTTCCGATGGATAACCTCTTATCTTTGACCTTTACCACGAAGCTGACCCGTTGTCAGGGCTGCAACAATCACTGCATATTAACGATCAACCGCTTTTCCGACGGGCGGAGCTTCATCACGGGCAACCGCTGCGAAAAGGGGCTTGGAAAGGAAAAGAATAAGGACAACATTCCCAATCTCTACGAATATAAGTATAAGCGCGTGTTTGACTATCCCACTCTGCCCGAGAACAAGGCAAAATACGGGACCGTCGGCCTGCCGCGTGTCCTTAATATGTACGAGAATTATCCGTTCTGGGTGACGTTCTTTAACAGTCTCGGCTTCTCCGTTGTTCTATCGCCGCAGTCGTCGCGGAAGCTTTATGAGCTCGGCATCGACAGCATTCCGAGCGAATCCGAATGCTATCCGGCAAAGCTGGCGCACGGGCATGTCCAGTGGCTGATCAACCGGGAAGTGGATATGATCTTTTATCCGTGCATCCCTTACGAACGGAATGAATTCCCCGATTCGAACAACCACTACAACTGCCCGATCGTAACAAGTTACGCGGAGAACATCAAGAACAACATTGAAGCGATCGCCGACGGCAGTGTGCGGTTTTTGAATCCTTTTATGGCTTTCTCCAATGAACAGGTCTTAACCGACCAGCTGATAAAGGTGTTCGAAAAGGAATATGAGATCGAGCCGCTTCTGATCCGGGCTGCCGCGCACAAAGCATGGGAAGAACAGTCCGCGTTCCGGCGGGATATGGAGGAAAAAGGCGAAGAAGTCCTGGAATGGATGCGCACGAATAACCGGCGCGGCATCGTTCTCTGCGGACGCCCGTATCACGTTGATCCTGAGATCAACCACGGCATTTCGGAGCTGATCACCTCCTATGGTATGGCTGTTCTGACCGAAGACTCCATCTCCCACTTAGGCGACATCGAGCGGCCGCTCATCGTTATGGATCAGTGGATGTTCCATTCGCGGATGTATTCGGCGGCCAATTTCGTAAAAAAGGCGGAAGATCTCGACGTGATCCAGCTGAACTCCTTCGGCTGCGGCTTAGACGCCGTTACCACCGACTGTGTCGCCGATATTTTGACGAATTCGGGCAAGATCTATACCTGCCTGAAAATTGACGAGGTTAATAACTTAGGCGCGGCGAGGATCCGCATCCGTTCGCTGCTTGCGGCGATCCGCGTTCGCGAGCGCCGGCCGAAGGAACGCGAGATCGTTTCTGACAGCTTCAAACGGCGCATTTTTACCAGGGAAATGAAAAAGGATTATACGATCCTTTGTCCCGAGATGTCTCCGATCCATTTTGAGCTGATCGCGCCCGCGTTTAATTCTGCCGGTTACCATCTGGTGGTGCCCGACATTCCGACGCGCAAATGCGTGGATACGGGCTTAAAATATGTCAATAACGACGCCTGCTATCCTTCGCTCATCGTTGTCGGACAGCTGATGGCTGCCGTTAATTCCGGGCAGTACGATATGTCCCGGACGGCGATCTTGATCTCACAGACCGGCGGCGGCTGCCGGGCGAGCAATTATATCGGGTTCATCCGCCGTGCCTTAGAGAAGGCCGGTTATAAGGATATCCCCGTCATTTCCATCAATCTGTCGGGGCTTGAGAAGAATCCGGGCTTCACGCTGTCTCCGAAGCTCATCCAGCGCGGCTTATATGCGCTGATCTTCGGCGACATCTTTATGCGCTGCATCAACCGGATGCGCCCGTACGAGCTGCACGCGGGACAGACGAATAAGGTGCATGAAAAATGGAAGCACAGGGTCATAAAGTTCGTTACGAAAAAGCACCTGCTCTCCCACGCTATTTTTGCGCGGATGTGCCGGGATATGATCCGTGACTTTGATTCGATCCCGATCACAGACGAGCGCAAACCTCGAGTCGGTATCGTCGGCGAGATCTTAGTCAAGTTCCTGCCCGCGGCGAACAACCATCTGGCCGAGCTTTTGGAATCGGAAGGCGCGGAGGCCGTGATCCCCGATCTGACCGACTTTTTGCTCTACTGCTTTTACAATACGAATTTCAGGGAAGAGCATCTGGGGGCAAGCAAAAAGGCCCGTATCTTGTCGAATATCGGGATTGATTTCTTTGAGTGGCTGCGTAATCCCGCACGCAAAGCGTTTGAAAAGAGCGTTCATTTTGACGCGCCT
>JAFSYD010000227.1 GCA_017443685.1 Lachnospiraceae bacterium
CGTAGTATTCGGGCAGCGGCAGGATGTCGCGGATCACATCGTGGACATCCTCCGGCGAGTAGCAGGCGGAAAGATCAAAGGTAAAGTGTCTGGTTTCGTCCGGCATTTTTAATCCTCCAATAATGTGGTAAAGCTTTTGTAATGGTCTTCGGTGTAGTAGATATCACCGTCGTCGGAATAGATGATGCGCTTGGCGCCGCGGCTTTTTTTGCCTAAGGTGTCGATGTCGCATTCGCGGTAATCGTCGTCTTCGGGCAGCAGGCCCTCATAATTGCCGAAATGATCGCCGCCAATGCATTTGCCGGGGGCGTAGGGCTCGAGGGAGCCGCCTTCCCAGCCGAGCTTTTTGGCTTCCTTTTTCGTGATAAAATTCTGCGGCAGCTCACCGTAAGTACGGAGGTACAGGGCAACATCGTCCTTTGATGTATATGTGCCGTCCTTGTCGGGAAGCGGGTCTTCGGCGTCGGCGTTCCGATCGGGAAGCGGGGCATCGGCGTCATCATCCCGGTCAGAATTTGGATCCCCGGCATCCCGGTCGGCAAGATGCTCCCCGGAGTCATCGTCGTCACGCCTGCCGCGGGTGCCGGGTTCTTTGGTGGTGTCCGAGGTGCTGCGGTTATGGGCGTCGGGCTCTTCGCCGGTATCCACGGAGCTGCTGATGTCGTTCGGCTGACTCTCTGAGGTGATCGCATTGTTCGCGCCGCGTTCGGGCGCCGCAGGAGCGATGGTATCCGCACACCCCGCAAAGAATACGACCGAAAGCAGCAGAAGAAGAAAGGGGAAAAATCGCCGTGGTGCCATATTATTATTCCTCCGCATTATCCGTATAGGTCAGCGAGTCAAAGCCGTCCACGTCCACATCCGTAAGCAGCTCAAAAACAAGCTCCTTATGATCCGCAAAGTGTCCTTTTATGGTGCCGTTTTCGCTTGAGGTGACTATGAGGACCTCCGCCGGCTCTTCCGAAGAGGCGAAGGTGAACGCGACAGAGCCGTCCTCCTGCTTGCATTCGAAGGGCAGGCCGATCCCCTTGGGTGCTCCCTGGGTGTAGCCGGAGGTTATGTTGTCAAAAATATAGAACTGATCCTTTGCGGTGCCGCCGCATCCGGCTAATGTCATTGCTGTCATGGCTGCCGCCGCGGTGAGAATAAGTGTTCTGCAGACAAAAGGTTGTTTCATTTCCGCCTCCTTTTTCGTTAGGAACAGTTCTTTCGTGCATCCATTTATTTGGAATCGGCTGCACTGGTACATATTTCGTAACTATTCAGCAGCGCGAAGCATTTACTGCTGAGCGCCTGCCCGGTAATGTATATCCACCGGGCGAGGCATCAATTTTCAATGGTGCAAGCCTTGATGCCTCGCGTATCTGTTCAGCCTGCTGAACAGATACCAAATTTCTTATATTATAATCCATACGACGCGAAAAATACAAATAAAAATGCTGACGGGATACGGTCGGTTCAATCGAAAATGTATCATTGCCCGGATGCATCCGCTTGGAAAAACTGTTATAATAGGCGGCGAAGAATGTAATATCATACGGAACGGTGACTTTGCCTGCGGTTCTTGACGGGAGGAAAAAGATGACAGGAAAGATACAGGATAAAGATCTGATCTGGGAGCCTGTGAAAACGGAGCACATCATACAGGACGAGTGGATCGATTTCCGGCGTCTGGCGTACCGGCTGCCGGACGGGACGGTTTTCGAGCCCTACTACAATTACAGCCGGCGGGATTATGTGGTGATCGTTGCGAGTGATACGGATGGGAATTACATCTGTGTGAGGCAGTTCAGGCACGGGATCGGTGAGGTGACAACGGAGTTTTGTGCCGGCGGTATTGAACGGACGGATGGAAAAGAGTACCGCAGCGGGGAATGTGCCGGTACGCGGGAAGCTGCCGGTGATGTCGGGAATGCGATGGATCATGCGCCCGGTGCTGCGGGAAATGCGCCGCAAAATGAGCGGCTGTCGGATGCCGCGGCAGAGGATGCTCTTGCGGCGGCAAAGCGGGAGCTTTCCGAGGAGACCGGATATGTATCGGACGAGTGGGAGCATCTTCTGACGGTTCCATCCAATGCGACGATCGCGGATAATTACGCCTATATCTATCGTGCGAAAAACTGCCGTCCGGTGAGCGGACAGAAACTGGATGATACGGAGTTTCTGCAGGTGAAGCTCTATTCGAAGGAAGCAATCGAAGAGCTGATCGCAGCGGGCCGGTTCCAGCAGGCGGTACATGTGATGGCGTGGCTTTTGGCCCAAAGGGCAGGAGTGACGGATGAAAAACAACATTGAGCGGATCGGATATGTGACGATCGTTTTGATCATTAGCAATGTGACGTTGTTTTTGGCGGTTGCGGTACAAGAGCGGCTTTTCGGGGGAAGCGCCCTTTTTTCCCGCGGGATGATGTATGCGCCGCCGGTCGTTAACAAGGGGGAGTGGTACAGGCTGTTAAGCTGCTGTTTTTTGCATTTTGACATCTCACATCTGATGAATAATATGATCATGCTTGGTGCCGTCGGGCAATACGTGGAGCGGCACTTAAAGGGGGTTCGGTACCTGCTTTTGTATTTGCTGGCGGGAATCGGCGGGAATGCGGTGTCGCTGTGTCTGGATATTCGCACGGGCGATGCGACGATCTCCGCCGGAGCGTCGGGAGCGGTCTTCGGCATCGTCGGGGCCCTGCTTGCGATCGCGGTTAAAAACGGCGGGAAGATCGACGGCTTAGGGATGAAGGGAATCCTTTTGATGATCGCGCTGTCTCTGTTCGCGGGATTTACCGCGTCCGGCATCAACAACGCGGCGCATGTCGGAGGACTGCTTACGGGGATGCTGCTTGGGATGGTATTGGCACCCCCGGCGCGGCGTGACGGCTGACTGCCTGACGAATCACTCTTCCCCACTCCTCAACCAGTCGTTCCAATGTCCACGCGGCGTTCGCGGGACTGGATGAGGGGAGGCAGACGGCCGGAATGCCGATCCGCGGTTCGAGGTATTTTTGGTAGAGGGCATGGGATTTTTTTCCATTTGTACAGATGACGCGGATGGGTGCCGTTTCGAGAATGACGGACAGGTCGTTCGGGACCGCATTTTTGATGCTTGCATCCGACGAACCGATGATGTCGCAGGAAGCGATCACGTCCCATGCGGCGATGTGGTGCGAAAGCAAAAACGCGTGCCTCCCATCGACGGTCATCGGCACGTTTTCCCCGAAGATCGCCGCCAGTATTTTCCAGAAACGGTTCTGGGGATGTCCGTAGAAATATCCCATCTCGCGGGACTTGACCGAAGGAAAGCTGCCGAGGATGAGTACCTGTGACGCGGCGTCGCAGGTCGGCGGGATCGGATGTAAAAGGTGTGCATATTCTGACATAATGGTTGCCCCCGATGGGAAAATAGCCTATAATGCTTTTTGTTTGCGAGGTAATTTCATTATTATATCACATTTGGAGGGCAAGTTATGACAAATGCACAGCTTGGAATTGTAATTTCCATTCTCGTCTACCTGATGGTGATGCTGCTGGTCGGGTTCATTTCGTCACGGAAAACGAATGACGTCAGTGACTTCTATCTGGGCGGACGGAAATTAGGACCGCTTGTCACCGCGATGAGTGCGGAGGCATCGGACATGAGCTCGTATCTTTTGATGGGCGTGCCGGGTGTGGCCTACTTTTCCGGTATCGCTGACGCGGGCTGGACGGCAATGGGACTGATCGTCGGCACTTACCTGAACTGGCTGTTTACGGCGAGAAGGTTAAGGAACTATACGGACAGAGTCAAAGCGATCACGCTGCCGGAGTATTTCCGCAACCGTTTTCATGATACGACGAATGTCCTGCTGCTGATCGGTGCGGTATTCATCATCATCTTTTTCGTGCCGTATACGGCTTCGGGTTTTTCGGCCTGCGGAAAGCTGTTTTCGTCACTGTTTGAGGTGGACTACCATCTGGCAATGATCGTTTCGGCAGTCATCATCGTCGGTTATACGACGACGGGCGGTTTTCTGGCGGCATCGACGACGGACTTTATCCAGTCGATCGTGATGACGATCGCTCTGCTTATCGTTTTGTTTTACGGCGTATCGAATGTCGGCGGCATCGACGCGGTCGTGGCCAATGCGGGAAATCTGGCAGGGTATCTGAATCTTTCCGCTATGCACAACAATGTGACGGGAGCGGCGGATCCGTACGGTCTGTTCAACAAGATCACGATGTTCTGCTGGGGCTTAGGTTACTTCGGTATGCCGCACATCCTGCTTCGTTTTATGGCGATCGAGAATCCGGATAAGCTGAAGTTATCGCGACGCGTCGCATCGGTTTGGGTACTGCTTTCGCTGGGCGTTGCAGTATTTATCGGCGTGGTTGGACGTGCGATGACGGAAGGCGGGTTCCTTGCCTCCTTGCTGGATCCGGAGAATCCGACCAGCGCGTCGAAGGCAGAGACGCTGATCGTTGTTCTTGCGGATCACATCAGCAAAAACGGGTTCGGCTATGCTTTGATCGCGGGCGTCATCCTGGCCGGAATTTTAGCATCGACAATGTCCACGGCGGATTCGCAGCTGATCGCGGCGTCCTCCGCGGTATCGGAGAACATCATCCAGGACGTGTTCAAGGTGAACCTGGATGAGGCGGGCGCGATGCTGACCGCACGGACAACACTGGTTGTTGTAGCCGTTCTCGGCGTTGTGATCGCATGGAATCCGAACAGCTCGGTCTTCAACATCGTATCCTTTGCCTGGGCGGGCTTCGGCGCGGTCTTCGGTCCGGTAACGCTCTTGTCGCTTTACTGGAAGCGCACGACAAAAGCCGGCGCGATCGCGGGTATGCTTGCCGGCGGCGTGATGGTATTCTTCTGGAAGTATATGATCCGTCCGATGGGCGGCGTATTCGATCTGTATGAGCTGGGGCCGGCGTTCCTTGTGGCGATCATAGTGATCGCAGCAGTAAGCCTCGCAACGAAGGAGCCGGAAGCGGAGATCATAAAAGAATTCGATGAAGTTGCGGCAATGTAAAAAAATTTAATAGCTGACACATAATAAAAGCCCTCCTGTGATCCTTTCACAAGAGGGCTTTTTGGAATTCTTAAACAGGAATATTTCCTTTATTCGAAGAAGGAGAACGACTGCAGGAAGAGCACGGACAGCAGCACCGGTGCGATAAATTTCACCATTGCGATATACATTCCCTTCCGTCCGAAGCGCTGCCCCGATTTCTCAATCTCGTCGATCACGAACTGCGGCTTTACAATATACCCGATGAGGATGCAGGTGCTGATCGCGACGATCGGCATAAACAGGTAATTGCTGATGTAATCCATTACATCTAAGATCTGCCCCGTGCTTCCGTTCGGAAGGGGAAGCTCAAAGTACAGTTTGTTGTAACCTAAGCATACGATCACACCGAGAACGAGGGTAATGAGCGTTTCGATCAGCGTTGCGTGCTTGCGTTTTAACGGGAACTGATCGTGGAAGCTTGAAACGACCGCCTCCATCATGGACACGGCGCTCGTTAAAGCGGCGAACAGCACCATTGCGAAAAACAGTGTTCCGATCACGTGACCCAGCCTGCCCATCTGCGCGAATACCTTCGGCAGAGAAATGAACATCAGTCCGGGGCCGGATGCCGATAAGCCCTCTTTTCCCATGAACACATAGACGGCCGGAATGATCATTGTTCCCGCCAGAAATGCGACCAGCGTATCAAATATTTCGATCTGGTTGATCGATTTGCCGAGATTCGTATCATCCGAGACATAAGAGCCGTAGGCGACCATGATTCCCATTGCGATGCTTAAGGAATAAAAGAGCTGTCCCATGGCATCCATTAACGTGGAAAAGAAACGCCCGACGGTGATGCCGGTAAGATCGGGGATCACCATGATCGCGAAGCCTTCCAGGCCGGTTCGCATAACGCCGCCTTCCTTGTGGGAGATCGTCAGCGAAAAGATCGAGATCGCGACGACAAGTACAATGAGCACCGGCATCAGGAATTTGGATACGCGTTCGATCCCCTTGTTCACGCCGCCCAAAACGATCACGGCACACGCCAAAAGGAAGATGACTGTCGCCATCACAGGCTCCGTATCGCCTGTGATAAACGAGGTGAAATATCCGTCCTCCGCCGCGGCAATGCCGCCGCCCGAAAGGAAGACGATAAAATACTTTAACACCCATCCGCCGATCACGCAATAATAAGGTAGGATCAGCATCGGCACCAGGCAGGCGAGGATACCGACATAGCGGAACTTCGGATGCAGCTTGTCGTATGCGGTTAAGGGACTTTCCCTGGTATACCGGCCGATCGCGATCTCCGAGGAGAGCAGCGCGTAGCCGAAGGTCAGCGCCAGCACGAGATAGATGCATAAGAACAGACCGCCGCCGTCCTTTGCCGCAAGATATGGGAACCGCCAGATGTTCCCCAGACCGACCGCGCTGCCGGCTGCCGCGAGGACAAATCCGATCGATCCACCGAAAGAGCTTCTTTTTTTCTTCATAGTAGTTTCCTCAAGAACAGTTTCTTACTCCGGGTCCGAAAAGGCGGGCAGATAATTCGGAACGCATTTTCCGGTTCCTTATTATATGCGGCCTTCTTTTATTTCAAGCAACAAAGAAAAAGTATAGCGGAAATGAAACAGTTTCGCAAGAGGGAGTGGGACATAACGTTTTTTGGCGGAGGGGCTTTTTTTTAAAACGCGGCAGCGGTATAATAGTAGAGGTTTCGGAAGCAGAATTTTATCAGATGCACCGATCATAAGGAAGCGGATGCGGGATAAAGGCATCCGATCGATTCAAACCGAGGAGGAACACTATGTATAATATGAAGTCATCGCGCGCGGAGGAATTTATCAGCGACGAGGAGATCAAAGACTGCCTTGATTATGCCGAGCAGAATAAGCACAACGAGGCGCTCATCAATGAGATTTTGGAAAAAGCGGCGAAAATGAAGGGCATTTCACATAGGGAGGCATTGGTTCTCCTTGATTGCGATATCCCCGAAAAAAATGAGGAGATCTATGCGCTGGCAAAAAGGATCAAGCAGGAATTCTACGGCAACCGCATCGTAATGTTCGCGCCGCTTTATCTGTCGAA
>JAFSYD010000228.1 GCA_017443685.1 Lachnospiraceae bacterium
CTTTTGGATGAGCCGTGGATCGATGTTGAAAAAGGCGTTGCCAACAGCGGGAGCATGGAAGCCTACCTGCCGGTTCTGAAAGTATTTTACAACAGCCTCTCAGACCAGGCGGCAGAGATCGACCGGCTGTATCAGGATGGCGACGTCAAGGGCTATACCGTTAAGGTGCATGCGATCAAGAGCTCTGCGAAGCTGATCGGCGCAATGTCGTTTGCCGAGGATGCCCAGGCGCTCGAAGACGCGGGCAAGAGAGAAGACGCCGATTATATCCGGACGCATCATGCGGTCTTTATGGACACACTTTACGGTTTCAAGGATCCCCTTGACCGTGTCTTCGGGACGCAGGAGGCGGAGGGTAAGCCCGAGGCGGATCCCCAGCTGATGGAGGTGTGCTTTGAGGAGATCGCCAAAGCGGCGGAGGACTTTGACCTTAACGCGATCGAGGACATTTTTGCGGAGTTAGAGGATTACAGCATTGCCGCCGCTTACCGGCCCCTGTGGGAGGAGCTTAAAGGCCGGATGGCGAAGTTTGATTACGATGGGATGCTTGCGGCGCTTAAGGAAGCGCGGATGAGGCCGCGATAATGAAAACGAATGCAGCCGGCGGAATGGACGCGGTTTTTCGATAAAACGAATCCGGCGGGGACACCGCCTATACCACGAACGGCGTGTTTTTATCCACCACTCTTTCCGTTATAACGATCCCTCTGGTTGCAATGCTGTTGGGGTGGATGGGGCTGTGCTGAAGAATTGCAAATTCCCTCCCATTCGTCTATAATAGCGCTATGCATTACTGTATCGGAGATGTGCACGGCTGTTATGACGAGCTTGTTGCGCTGGTGAACATAATCGAAGAGCGGGATAAGGATGCGAAGATCATCTTCCTCGGGGACTTTCCCGACCGCGGACCGAAGGTGTGGGAGACACTTTCCTGGATGCTCGACCACGTTTTTTCTGATGCGCGCTATCAGAGTATTCAGGGCAACCACGAGCAGATGATCCTGCAATGGTACGTCAAATGGATCGACTGGTATAAAAAGCAGCCACTTTCGTCGCGGGTCTTAGGCCTTTCGGGTCCGGACGAGCCGCGGACGAATTATGATTTTTACGAGGTTGCAAAAGCGCATCACGCCTTAAAGCCGTATACGATCAATAAACTGATGGCGGCCTTTATCGCGATGCCGTTTCATATCACGGTTGAGGTGCCGGGGAAAAACGGGCCGGTGATCTATGATATCGCGCATGCCTGGTACACGCCGAGTTATCCCGAGGACTCTTACGATCAGCAGATGGTAAATCTGTGGGCGCGCAAATGCGACGGCAATTACGAAAACGATCACATCATCATCCACGGGCACACGCCGACGATCACCGAAGCTTACGCCTATGATCCGGACACCGCGCCGGGTATGATAGCATACCGGAAAAACGCGATCAATATTGACGGCGGGTGTGTCTACCGGCACCTGGCGCCGAACTTCCCCTGTATGCTATGCGCGATCTGCCTTGAGACACTTGAAGAGATATACCCGATGTCTTTGGAAGAGCGGATGGGAGAAGAAAAGGCTGCCCGTTACCGGGCAACCTTCCTTAATTCGACAAGTCCGTTCCGTCAGCAGATGCTTTCGCTTCTGCCGTAAAAGCAGGTAATTTGATGTGTACTTTTCCGATGCGGCGGCGGCTTGCCTGCGATACCGAAAGGATCGCGCCGTCCTGGGTCACATAGGTCTCACCGACGGCGGGGAAGTGATCGAACAATCCGGTCAGATATCCGCCGATCGTGTCATAATCCTCCGAGGTGAACCCGAGCGGGATCTCCTCCATCAGATCATCCAGATTCGTTGTTCCCAATACGTCATATTCGCGGTCGTTGATCTGCACGATGTCATCCTCTTCGTATGAGTCGAATTCATCGCGGATCTCACCGACAAGCTCCTCTAAGAGATCCTCTAAGGTCACCAGCCCGGCCACTGCGCCGAACTCATCCAGGACGATCGCCATAGAGATGGAACCCTCACGCATTTCCTCGAACAGTTCCGAGGTGTTCTTCTGCTCGAAGGTGAAGAACGGTTTGCGTAAGTATTTGCGCATGATGAAGGGCCGGTCGCGCTCCAAAAGAAGCAGATCCTTCATATTGATGATGCCGATGATATTGTCGGTGGTCTCCTCGTAGACCGGGATGCGTGTGAACATATTCTTAGAGAATACCGAAAGCAGCCTGTCGTAGGACCAGTTCACGTCCACCATTGTCATATCGATCCTCGGGATCATGATCTCCCGGGCCATCGTGTCGGAAAAATCAAACACGTTGTGGATATATTCTTTTTCCTCTTCCTCGATGGCACCGCTTTCATGCGTGACGTCCACCATTGTCCGAAGCTCCCGCTCGGTGATGGCGTTTGCCGCACCGTTCACATCAACTCCGAAAATGTGCAGAATGCCGATGGCAAGGGAGTTGATGAGCCGGATCAGCGGAGTCAGGATCTCCATCAGAGTCCAGATCACCCCGGCGTAGCGCAGGGATAATTTGACGGACTCTAAGGTCGCAAGATTCTTCGGCGTGATCTCGCCGAAGATCAGGATCAAAAGCGTTAAGATCCCGGTTGCAAGGCCGGCACCGTAGCTCCCCATCAGGCGGATCGCAACGGAGGTCGCAAGCGAAGACGCCGAAAGGTTCACAAGGTTGTTGCCGATCAAAATGGCGGAAAGCATCTTTGCCGGATCTTCCTTGATCATAAGCACCTTTGCGGCCCTTTTGTTCCCCTCGTCCGCGAGCGTGCGGATCTTGATCACGTTTACCGTGGTAAGAGCCGTTTCCGCGGACGAGAAGAAGAAGGACAGCAGCAGCAGTAATAATAAAATTAACAGTTGTATGGCTAAATGAATGTCCATAGTGATGATTACCCGCCTATACCGCCGAAGAATTCAGATAAGCTTCCTGCTCGGGCGTCAGTGTATCGATCGTGACACCGAGGAAGGAAAGCTTGCGGTTCGCTACCTCAAGGTCGACCGCACGCGGCACATTGATGAGCTTTTCGGTAAGCTCTTTTGCGTGCTCGACTAAGTACTTGGCCGAAAGCGCCTGTATCGCGAAGCTCATATCCATGATCTCCGCCGGATGCCCGTCGCCGCAGGCGAGATTGACGAGCCGTCCCTCACCCAATACATAAAGGAAGGTGTCCTTTTTGACTTCGTAGCCGACGATGTTCGCCCGCTGGTCGATCGTGGAAAGCGCCATCTCGCGCAGGCCCTTCATATCGATCTCAATGTCAAAATGTCCCGCGTTGCAGAGGATCGCACCGTTCTTCATCACGAGGAAATCCTCTTTTGTAATGACGTGCGCGCAGCCCGTGACCGTAACGAAAAAGTCGCCGAGCTTCGCTGCTTCGTGCATCGGCATTACCCGAAAGCCGTCCATCACGGCTTCGATCGCCTTCACCGGATCCACCTCGGTAACGATGACCTTCGCGCCAAGCCCCTTCGCACGCATCGCGACGCCCTTGCCGCACCAGCCGTAGCCGGCAACGACAACGTACTTGCCCGCAACGATCAGGTTCGTCGTGCGGTTGATGCCGTCCCAGACGGATTGTCCGGTGCCGTAGCGGTTGTCAAACAGATGCTTGCAGTCGGCTTCGTTGACCATGACCATCGGGAACGCAAGCTCACCGTCGCGGTCCATCGCGCGCAGGCGGATGATGCCGGTGGTCGTCTCTTCGCAGCCGCCGATGACATATTCCAGTTCATCTCGCATCTTTGTATGGAGCATATTCACAAGATCGCCGCCGTCATCGATAATGATGTTGCAGTGATTGGATAAAACCATCCCGATGTGCCGCTCGTATTCCTCCGGCGTCGAGTTGTACCATGCGAATACGTTAAGGCCGGCTTTTACCAGCGCTGCCGCAACATCGTCCTGTGTGGACAGCGGGTTCGAACCGGTTACGAACATTTCCGCGCCGCCGGCTGCCAGTACCTTGCACAGATAGGCGGTCTTGGCTTCCAAATGTACCGAAAGCGCGATGCGGATCCCGGTGAAGGGCTTCGTTTCGGAAAAGTCCGCTTCCAGGCTCCGTAAAATGTCGCAGTTCTTGCGCACCCAGTCGATCTTGTGCTCGCCCGAGGGCGCTAAGTTGATGTCTCGGATCTCGTAACTCATATTGATTCTCCTTTTGATCGTTTTCGTATTTACGATTGATTTTTGCAATCCCAACCATTATATAATGGACAGGCATATTTTACAAGGAACGGGGAAAGAATTTTCCGTTACTGTTCAGCCCCGAGCCACGCACTGTCTACGTTCCACTTCGGTCGGCGCATAGCAATCGTCCCCCGGACGATTTGCGCCTGCGTGGCTGCGGGCAGAAAAACTGAAGTTTACAGGCCGCATCGGTATTTTCCATGGC
>JAFSYD010000229.1 GCA_017443685.1 Lachnospiraceae bacterium
AAATCGCAGGCGTAGCGGGCTACGTCAAGATTTTTTCGATGAAGCAGATGAGTGTGAAGACAAGCCAAAATGAAAGATAATTCTGTAACAGTTCCTTACATCTGCTTCTCTTTTTCCTGGAAGATTCTGCACATATCCTTCGCAAATTCCACCGGATACAGCTGCACCATCGTCGAATCGATCAGATTGCCGATCGTCATGCGGAAGGAGATCTTCACAAAACGATCCTTCACCGACTCGAACATCTTCTCAAACATCTTGACACTCTCGACATCGATCCGACTGATCTCCGGCGTAGAGATGTCCACCGGAACCTCAAGCATGGAAGCCATGGACGTCGCTGACGTACCCATCATCTGGTTCATCGCCTCGGACGCCGCGGACAGGTGCATCTCATTCACCTCGCCCTGTACATTCTCTCCACTGCCGCCCATCATCAGATCCGTCATACAAAGGACATCCGGCTCCTTTAAGATGAAGACATTGTTGCCGGTAAGACCCTTGATGTAATGGATCTGCACGAAAACACAGGTCTTCTCATAATCATCCAAAGACGCGCTCCGGTTAATGACCTGTACCGTCGGCGTCGTGATGTCAACCGGGTGGTTCACCATCATGGAAAGCGTCGTCGCCGCATTGCCCATGCTGATGTTCGCGATCTCACCCAATACGTCCATTTGTTCTCTCGTTAATTCTTCCATGACAAACCCCCTTAAAATATACCCCTTAAGTCCAGCATCCGTTGTCTATGCACTAAGCTCGGAACGCTTCTGTTCCGTGATGTCGATGATCTCATCATCGTCCTTGTCGATCAGCAGAATATTCTCATCCACGAAATCCTTGGTGATGACCAGCTTCTTAATGCTCTCGTCACTCGGCACGCGATACATATAGTCCATCATAACATTTTCCATGATCGCACGCAAACCCCTCGCGCCCGTTTTTCGCTCTAAGGACTTCTTCGCAATCTCGACAAGCGCATCCTCATCAAACGACAGCTTCACATCGTCCATTGCAAAAAGCGCCTTGTACTGCTTTACGAGACAGTTCTTCGGCTGTGTCAGGATGGCGATGAGCGCCTCCTCATCGAGCTCCTCAAGCGCAACATTGATCGGCACACGTCCGATAAATTCCGGGATCAGACCGTATTTGATAAAATCCTGCGGTAAAACCTGCTTGAAGAGATTCTCGTTTTCCTTTTTCTTGTAAATGTCCGTCGCTTCCGAATCAAAGCCGATCCGCTTCGTATCAAGCCGTGATTCGATGATCTTGTCCAGGCCCTCGAACGCGCCGCCGCAGATAAAGAGGATGTTCGTCGTATCGATCTGCAAAAGATCCTGCTGCGGATGCTTCCGCCCGCCCTGCGGGGGAACCGATGCTACCGTACCCTCCAGAATCTTAAGCAATGCCTGCTGCACGCCCTCACCCGAAACGTCACGGGTGATCGACACATTTTCCGACTTCTTCGTGATCTTGTCGATCTCATCGATGTAAATGATCCCGTATTCCGCCTTGGGGATGTCATATTCTGCCGCCTGGATCAGCTTTAACAGAATATTTTCCACGTCCTCACCGACATAACCGGCTTCCGTCAGCGTCGTCGCATCCGCGATGGCAAACGGCACGCCAAGGACCCTCGCTAAGGTCTGCGCCAAAAGCGTCTTGCCGGAACCGGTCGGCCCCAAAAGAAGCACATTGCTCTTCTGCAGCTCCACACCGAGATCCTCGTCCGCCATGATCCGCTTGTAATGGTTGTAAACCGCAACGGAAAGAACCTTCTTCGCTTCCTCCTGCCCGATCACATAATCATCCAAAAACTTCTTCATTTCCCGCGGCTTTAAGAGGTTGATATCAATGTCAAGATCCTCTTTGGAGCGCAGACTCTCGTTGTATTCCTCCTCGATGATCTCCGCGCAGATGTCCACACAGTCATCGCAGATATACGCTCCGTTCGGGCCCGCGATCAGCTTACGCACCTGCGACTGGGATTTGCCGCAGAACGAACAGCGAATTTTATCTTCTCTCATTCTTTTCACCAGACGTAAACTCCTATTTACTACTCCGCGCGGTTCGTGATGATCCGGTCGATAAGACCGTAATCCAACGCTTCCTGCGCACTCATATAGTGGTCGCGCTCGGTATCGTCCCTGACCTTCTCAACTGTCTGTCCCGTATTCTGTGCCAGGATCTCGTTCAAACGCTTTTTCGTTTTTAAAATATTCTCGGCCGCGATCTCGATCTCGGTCGCCTGCCCCCGCGTACCGCCCGAGGGCTGATGGATCATGATCTCCGCATTCGGCAGGGCGAGCCTTTTGCCCTTCGTTCCGCCTGCCAGAAGGAAGGCGCCCATCGAAGCGGCCAGTCCGACACAGATCGTCGAAACATCACATTTGATATACTGCATCGTATCATAAATCGCAAACCCGGCCGTTACCATTCCGCCCGGCGAATTGATGTAGAGATGGATATCCTTCGACGGATCCTCCGACTCCAGAAACAACAGCTGCGCTACCGTTAAGGACGCCGTCGTCTCATTGACATCTTCGCCCAGGAAAATGATCCGGTCTTTTAACAGCCGTGAATAAATGTCGTAGGAACGCTCGCCGCGGCTGTTCTGCTCAATGACATAAGGTATTGTAGCCATTTATTACTCCTTTACCACCTTAACGGCATCCATTACAACGTCGATCGCCTTCTCCATAAGAATCTGCTCCTTAAAGCTTGACATCTCACCGTCTGCCATATTCTTCTTCATCTCGTCCGCGTTCATCTGATAGCGGTCCGCCATCTCTTTGATCTTCGCGTCCACATCCGCATCGGTCACTTCAAGACCTTCCTGCTTCGCGATCTCCTCCAGGCAAAGCGATACCTTCGTCCGCGCTTTGGCATCCGGCTCCATCTGCTCACGCAGCTTGTCGATCGTCATACCGGTCATCTGCATATACTGGGAAAAGCCGATGCCGTTGCCCATTACCTGGTTCGCGTATTCGTTGATCATATTGTTGGTCTGCAGCTCCAGCATCCCCTTCGAGATCTCGACCTCGCAGGCATCCGCAAGCTTCTCTAACGCCTCGTCCTCCTGCGCACGTCTGGCCGCATCCTTCTTCCTCTTTTCCAGGCGCTCCCGGATGTCCGCACGGTACTCATCCACCGTATCAAACTCGGAGATCTCCTGTACATAATCATCATCCACTTCGGGAAGCTCACGGCGCTCAACGCCGTTGACCTTTACTTTGAAAAGTGCGGGCTTGCCTGCCAGATCCGGCGCGTGGTACTCCTCGGGGAACGTCACGTTGACATCCACCTCATCGCCCGCCGACTTGCCGATCAGCTGATCCTCGAAGGTGTCAATGAAGCTGTGGCTGCCGAGGATGAGCTTATGTCCCTCCGCCTTACCGCCGTCAAACGCCTTGCCGTCCGAGAAGCCTTCGTAATTGATATCAACCGTATCCCCGGACTGTGCCGGCTCATCTACCGTAACGATACGTCCGTTGACCGCACGCTCACGCTCAACCTCCGCGTCCACATCCGCATCGGTCACTTCGATATCAACGTACTTCACCTCGATGCCCTTATACTCACCCAGGGTTACCGGCGGCTTCAATTCAACTTCCGCGGTAAAGATGAACGGCTTGCCTTCTTCCAGCTGTACGATATCGCACTCCGGACGGGAAACAATGTCAAGCTCCACCTCGTCATACGCCTTCGGATATGCGTCATCGATCAGAATATCGGCTGCGTCGCCGTAAAAAAGATCCTGCCCGTAATACTTTTCCAAAAACTTCCGCGGTGCCTTGCCCTTACGGAAACCCGGAACCGAGATACGGCTCTTCTGCTTATTATATGCACGGTCGAGTGCCTTCTTCACCAGATCCGCTTCGACCTCGATCGTCATCTTTGCCTTGTTGCCTTCTAACTGTTCTACCTGCACGCTCATTTGTTTCTTCCTTTCGGTATCTTCCGATAAAATAGTTTACACGTCGTTACAGTATAGCATAAAGCGGCGAAGCAGGCAAGTGCCTGATTTGCAGCTTTTTCAATGCCCAATTTACCGCTTTTGCGGTATCCGCAGTCTTATTGGCGGTTAAAGCGCCCCCGGCTGCATGGGCACTGCGGGCAGGGATCCTTCCCTGAGTTCCCCAAGGGTCAGCGGCCTGCAGTAATAATCTCCCTCTAAAAGCTCACAGCCCATGTCAAAAAGCATCTGTGCCATTTCGGGATCATCAGCCCCCTTTGAAGCCACCTCAAGAGGGATATTCCGGATCATGGAAATACTGCCGCGAAGAAGCGCACGTTCCTTTTCACCGGTGGAGGCGAGAATAATGCTTTTATCGATCTTGACGGCAGACAGCGGCATACTTACCATGTGCCGCAGGTCCGTATATCCCTTGCCGAAGCTTCCCAGCGTAATGCGGTATCCCTGCATCGCCAGCTTTTCGATATTATCGAGGAATACGTGGCTTACGTTTTCATAAACGGACTCCCGGATGATGAACTCGATATGCCGGGGCTTTATGCGGTATCTTTCCCGAAGCTTCCATATCTGATCCGTCAGATTCATCTGCATGCATTCCATCGGCGAAAGATTGACCGCCACATGCTTAAAGCCGCTCTTTAAGAACGCGTCATCCGCCACAAAGGAAAAGACCCTTTCCATAACGTATCCGCCGAGTGCGATAATGACGCCCCTCTCCTCCGCTGCCCGAAGCAGCAGCTTCTCGTGGATATCCCCGAACACCTCATCATGTACCTTCAGTCGCGCCGTGGCGGACGCAAAGCACCCATCCTTTACCGACCATACCGGCTGGAACAGCACCTGCAGGTCGCGTGACGCTGTTGTCCGGCTTAAGATCTCATCAATATGCGTTTCCACCTGATACTCTTTTAATGAAGTAATGACGCTGCATCTGGTAAATATTTTGTCAGGACTGGCAAAACGCGCGAAAATATGCCCGAAGTCAAACAGCTCCTCCGGTGTTTTCATCTCATTAGGAAAATCCACCGTGACGGTCCGTATATCGGGATAAGCCCCGCGCTCGACCATCTGTTCCATTTTCTTTCTTACCTTTTCCCGGATATCCGGGATCATCTGCACCGGATCAAAATTCATATCCTCCAGCAGATAATAAAAGGTTCCCGGATTTTCAAAATAGAGATTGTAGCTTAAGCGCTCCTTTTTGGAAGCGG
This sequence comes from Lachnospiraceae bacterium, assembly GCA_017443685.1. GTDB lineage: Bacteria > Bacillota > Clostridia > Lachnospirales > Lachnospiraceae > RGIG4930. The sequence continues at coordinate 5,188 of JAFSYD010000229.1, forward strand.
TCCTTATCTCCTCATCGATTGCGTAGATCAGGTTAAAAAAGGCGTCCGCCCCGAGATAACGGCGCAGCTCCCCGGCATTGATCATGCTAACGATGCCGACCTGAACATTCTGCCCCATGGTATAAAGGCGGGATATCCTCTCCCGGAAGGCGGAATACCCGGGAAGCCCGGTGGTATTGTCTACTAGCTTTTCCGGCCGCTGGACAAAGAACACGACAAACAGAAGCGTCATGCTTGTCAGATAACACTCCACCAGCAGGTTCGGGAAAAAGAACTGGATGACAACCCCCACCACATTGAGGGCGTACAGGGAAAACAGCGCCAGCCAGATCGCTTTTTCTATGCTCTTCCTTATACGGAGCAAATACGAAGTGCCGAAGAACAGGTAGATCAGAGCCAGAAGATACACAATAAGGATGCCCCCTCCGCGGGCATACCCCGCCTCTGCCGTGACCGTAAACACCGGCTTCCCCGGAAGGGGGAAGAACAGCACAAGGAGTATACCGATATAAGGAAGGGCAAGCAAAAACTTCTTCCACCACCGGTTGAGCCGGAACCAGCTTTCCGTAATGGAAAAAACAAAAAAGATATACAGCATATTGGTAGCGTTGCGCGCCACAAAGTAAATATACTCACAGAACGTAACCACCGCAAGCCTTTCATCGGAAAGCGGATACGAATGCATGCACAGCCCGGCGACAATCTCGCTTATTACCGTAACAAAGGCCACGGCAGTCAGCCACAGATAGAGCTGGTTGGATCTTCCCCTTGTCATTTTCCGGTAAATGGTGGCACACCAAATGATCGCATAGATCGGAGCCGCGCTGATATCAAGAAATAAAATCTTATCCCACATACTTATTTCCTCGCAAATATAAACCCGAAGGTCTGCGGTCCGCAGTTGACCGCGACGGCAGACGAAGCCTTCTGAAAATAAACCTCGTCGAAGCTTACGATGGAAAGCACCTTGTCCTTGATCTCCTCCAGATCGGACCTTTTCATGCCGGCATAGGTGATAAACAGCGACCGGGTATCGATATCGTAGGTAGTCCGAAAGGTATTGCGGATATAAGTATCCCTTGCATGCGCCATGCTTCCGGTCATGATGCCCCCGAGCTTTAGGGTGCTCTCCCTTACGACGAGCACCGGATGAAGCCGCAGCGCGCGAAAGCACCGGTGGGCGGCTCCGGGAATGAGGCCCGCCCGATATAGAAACAGCGTGCTGCCCGGCATAAAGCTTGTATGGATGCGATCCCGCTTCTGCGCGATCAGCTCCTCCGCCTGCTGCGGGTTCGCCTGATTTTCACCCGCGTATTCGTGTGCCGCCAGCGCAAGAAGACCCATCCCGCTCGAAAGATGCCCGGAATCAATGACCCGCACATTGTAGAAGGACAGCGCCGCCTCGTTGGCGTTGGTAAAGCCCTTGCTGATCCGTTTGCCCATGGAAATATGCACAATATGCTGCGCCTGTGTCAGATGCTGCGCAAAGAAATCCTCATAATCGGCAACCGTAGGCGCCATGCTCTTCGCCGTCATCCCGGTGTCCTGTATGAAATTGAGCAGCATCGTGCTCTCCGATTCCTGCCCGTCGGTGAAGATCCCCGTATCCGTATGAACGGTATAGGGGATGACCGGTATGCCAAGCCGCTCCGTCAGCTCCGCCGGAAGGTCCGCAGCGCTCTCCGTCGTAACCAGAAGCGGAACCCTTTTTCGCATCTGATAGATGATCTGATTGGCTTCGTATTGCTCCTCATCCTCCTCATCCATGACAGTGACAAGCTCCTTTGGCAAAAGGGAATAGAGCACATGCTCCAGATCCGCTGCATCCAGCGGCTTGACCAGATAATCATCAAAGCCCTCTCTGCGGTACAGAGCCTGGTTCTCACTTCCGGCATTGGCGGTCACGACGACGACGGGCACCTCACGGCACAGCCCACCCGCCTGATCCCGGATTGCGTGCAGGCACTCGATCCCGTCCATTTCCGGCATCATGTGATCCATCAGTATCACATGGTAATAGCTCTTCATCGTAAGCTCCAGGCATTCCTTTGCGCTTTGGGCCGTAACCGTCTCCACCTTCGTCTGTCTTAAAAGCTTCGTTGCCACAAGAAGGTTGGCAGAGTTGTCATCCACGATGAGAACCCTTGCCTCCGGCGCCTCAAAATGCTGGCGGTATGGATTCCCTATGCGGGACAGACGCATATTCTCCGGAGCAACCTTTCCGATCACCGTTTCATCCACGATCTCCTGTTCGATGGTTACCGCGAAAGTCGTGCCCTTGGTATATACGCTGTGGACGGATATTTCGCCTCCCATCAGATCCACAAGCTGCTTGACGATAGATAAGCCCAGTCCCGTTCCTTCGATGTATTTGTTTTTTTCCTCGTCAAGCCGCTGGTAGGCATTGAACAAAAAGGGGATGTTTTCTTTCTTGATGCCCATCCCCGTATCGTCTACCGTATAGGTGACGATCGCCTTGCCCGGCTCGCTCCTGCGGCAATGGACAGACAGGAGAATGCTCCCCTCCTGCGTGTATTTGATCGCATTGTTCAGAAGGTTGATCAGGATCTGCCGGATACGGATCTCATCCGCGAAAAGCCTTGCCGGAATGCTCGGATCAATGTCGACGCCGAACTCGAGACCCTTTTCCCTTGCCCGGTTCCATGTCATGTTGATCATGTCGTCGATCATCGACCGGACATCATAGGAGACCGGAACGATCTCCATCTTTCCCGATTCGATTTTCGACATATCCAGAATGTCATTGATCACCGACAGCAGGATCTTCGAAGCCGACTGAATGTTCTGGGCGTTCTCCGCCACCTCCTTTGAAATATCCTCCCGGAGGATGATCTCATTTAAGCCGATGATCGTATTGATCGGCGTCCGGATCTCATGGCTCATGCTTGAGAAAAACCGGTTCTGCGACTGGTTTAACGCCTCGATCTTCCGGCTTTTTTCCATGGACTGATCCATGGCTCTTTTTAAGACCATGATCTCAAAGCCATACATGAAGCTAAGCAGGATCCCCACAATAAGAACGGAAAACAGCGACTCTATATATGCCGTGGACATGCTGTGCGCCGCCACAAGACCGGGATAACGGAACGCAGCCGCATAGCAGATCGCGGCGGATATGCCGCACATGGCGATCAGAACGGGCTTCCTTTTCCCTTCCACAGCCAGATTGATAAAAAGCGTACAGAAAATGAACCAGATCGGCGAGCCGCTTAAGATACCCCCGCCAGTAAAAAAGGTCACCGGAAGAAGTATGAGTATCACGATCACCGCGATTATGGTAGCAGCCAGATTGATCCGGCCGTAATAGATTCCCAGAAGGACAACCACCGAAAACACAGCCACACAGCCTGCAATGGTTGCGAGGTCCACGGCATCTTCATGCATCAGATAAGCGAACGCCAGCATGGCTGTCATGACCGCAAAAATCGTCGCAGCCATGAGAATGAATATCCGTTCGTTTAAGGGCCGGTTCTCATCATAGAGAATCTCGATAAATCTCTTCATACCTAAGCGCCTCCCACCGGAAAGAAATCAATAACCTCCGGCTCCTTTTGCGCCGGCTGCTCCAAGTCCCCCTCGTCCGCTGATACAGGAACTTCTTCCGGCCTGTCTTCCCGTAAGCCTAACGCATCGCTGATCTTCCTTACCATGCTTTCGTAGGTCAAAAGGAAATCCGGGTGACATTCCTCAAGTATCCGCACATCCGCCCCGGACGCTGCCTTCTCCAGCTTCTGCGCCTTAATCGAAAGGTCTTCGGCGCCGATGATCTTCGAGGTGCTTTTTATCGCATGTACCTTGATGCAGTAAAGTTTCCAGTCCTCCTGTGAGAAAGCGTCCCGCAATTCCTCCACCTTTTTGTCATAGCCTTTTGCGTATTCCGCCAGAACTTCAAGGTAAAAGTCCCAGTCGTCCTGGCAGTACGAAAGGCCTTCCCCGCAGTTCAGCCCCTCTATCCCGGCAAGCCTGTGCTCCGCTGTATCGCAGCAAGGCACCGCATATCCTCCCTCCGCCATGATATCCAAAGGCGCCGGAACAGCTTCCCTTACCGGATCTTCTTCCTGCGGCTTTTCCTGCTCCGGCACTTCTTCCCCGCTCCCGCCGGCTCCTAAGAACACCGCGATCTGATACGCGTAAAACGGCTTATCGATCACGGTAATGTTCTCTCCGATCTCCCCTTCGTAATCCGCATCCCGGATCAGAGCCACATGACAGGAGGCCGCCAGAGCATCCAGATAAGCCTTGTTGTCCCGGTATTCCCCCGTCCCGACAAAAAGATGCGTCACCTTTACCGTCCGCAAAAGCTCCTTTAAGTCCCCAAGGGATGTAACCCTCGGAAAACTCATCGACCAGCCCTTCATCAGGCTGGTGATCAGCCGCATATAATAATCCCGTACCTTTGGGTTCGGCACCGTAAGAAATCCCAGGTATCCCGCCGGGACAGGCTGCACGGCGCACTTTAACGGAAGGCAGCTCTCCCCGTCGCAGACCTCTTGGGGAATGCTGACGGAAACCCCGGTTCCTTCGCCCTTCGCGCTGTCAATGCGCATGACGCCGCCCATGGCTCTTACCAGACCGCGGACGATCAAAAGGCCAAGTCCCGGACCGTCTGCCGCCCTCTCTTCCCCGCTTTTCTCCGGGAAAAATCCGGCACACACCCGGTCAATCTCTTCCCCGCTCATGCCGCATCCCGTATCCTCCACTTCGATCAGAAGATTGATGCCGTATGGTCTTTCCTGCCGTCCCATATGGACGTATACGCCTCCGCTTTCCGTGAAGCGGCAGCTGTTCGTCACAAGCGCCCGCAGGATGCTTACTATTTTATCGCCATCGCCCCTAAGCTCCGCGGGAACGGCGCTGTCAATGTCGAAGACAATATCCAGCCCCCTGTCATTCATCAGCCGGATCTCGTCAAGGATGCTCTCAAAAATCCCGGTCACACGGTAGGGCGCCTTTTGGATTCCGATGTCACCCCCTATCAGATCGGCAAAATCCCGGACATTGCGCATCTCAGCCGCCAGACGGTATCCTGCCGCACGCATGGGATAAAGCCTTCCGCAGAGCGCAGCATCCGTCCCGTAATCCTTAAGCACGTCCGCAACCTCCTCAATGGAAGCAAGCTGCGGCCTTGCCTCCCCGGAAATACGGCATAAAAGCCTCCGATAGCTTTCTTTGGCGGCGTCAGCAGCCCTTAAGCGCTCCCTGGCGTTCCTTTCGCTCCGCTGCAGGATCGCGCACAGGCGGCTTAAGATCAGGCACGCTGCCGTAATGGCAAACATGCCGATATCCCGTTCAAATATCAGATTCAGGATCAAAAGAAGCAAAGAAAAAAACGTTATTGCCGTCATCTTCATCTCCTCTAATACTAACCTCTTGCCCGGGAAGCCGCGCTTTAGAGCATTCCTTCGAGCGTTTCGAAGAGCAGGTCAGGCTGGATCGGCTTGGACAAATGGGCGTTCAGCCCCGCCTGCAGGCTTCGCTGGACATCTTCATCAAACGCATTTGCCGTAAGCGCGATGATCGGAACCGTCTTCGCGTCTGCACGGTCCAGCGCCCGGATCGCAACGGTTGCCTCGATCCCCGTCATCTCCGGCATCCGCATATCCATCAGGATCGCGTCATAATATCCGACCTCGCTTGCCGCAAACATATCAAGCGCCTTCCTGCCGTTATCCGCAAGCTCGCTTTCCATATCCCGCATCTTAAGAACCTTCATCATGATCTGCGCATTGACCGCCATATCCTCGGCGATCAGGATGCGCTTTCCGGCAAGCTCCGCCTTTTTCTTCTCTGTGGGGATCTCTGCCATTTTCTTCTTCATCGCGCTCTTGAACTCATCCAGCAGGTTGCTGGTGAAAAGCGGCTTCGAGATGAAGCTGTCAACGCCCGCCGCAAGCGCCTCGTCTAAGATATCGTCCCAGTTGTACGCCGTTAAGATGATGATCGCCGACTCATCGCCGATCTCGGAACGGATGGCGCGTGTGGTCTCGACGCCGTCCATTTCCGGCATCTGCCAGTCAACGATGATCAGGTTGTAGGGATCCCGCCTTGCATGGCGGAGACGTACCATCTCCAGTGCCTTAGTGCCGGAGGTCGCCGTTTCCGTAGCAATACCCGCAGTCTGCAGCAGGAGCTTCGCATGCTCGCACGCCACCTCGTCATCGTCAATGACAAGAACGCTCATCTCCTGCGGACGGATTTCAATGTCCGCCGCGCCCGTATCCTTCCGGTCGGAGTCAAGCAGCGTCAGCGTCACGGTAAATGTCGTGCCCTTTCCCTTTTCGCTTTCGACCTCGATATTGCCGTTCATCATCTCGACTATGCTCTTCGTGATCGCCATCCCAAGCCCGGAGCTTCCGTATTTGTTCGACGCGGTGGAATCCTCCTGGGAAAAGGTATCGAACAGCTTCGGCAGGTATTCTTTGCTCATGCCGATGCCGGTGTCTGTAATCTTGAAGCGGAGCGTTGATTTGTCGTCAAACGCCGCAAGCTTCTCGACATCGAAATCCACATTCCCGCCCTCCGGCGTGAATTTAACAGCATTGCCTAAAATATTGATCATCACCTGGCGCAGCTTGATGCTGTCGCCGATGTAATAATCATCGAGCGCACCGCCCACGTGGCAGTTGTATTCGATGCCCTTTTCCGCGCACTGTCCGCTGAAAATGGTGTTGATCTGCTCCATCAGCTTCGGGAAAGAAAACTCCTCATTCTTGATCACCATCCGCCCGGACTCAATCCGCGACATATCCAAAATGTCGTTGATCAGCGACAGAAGATGCTGTGCGGAAGTACCGATCTTCTCCAGATAATCCCGCGCTGCATCCGATAAGCCCTCCTCGTGGAGCGCAAGGCTGTCAAGCCCGATGATGGCGTTCATCGGGGTTCGGATCTCATGGCTCATATTGGAAAGGAACACCGTCTTGGCTTTGCTCGCCTCTTCGGCCGCCGCAAGCGCGTCCGACAGCGCCTGGCTCCTCGCCATGGAATCCCGCATTTCCTCATCGATGTCTGAGAACCCGACGCCGATGGCGTGGATACGGCCATCCTCACGCTCATCCGGCTGCCGCACTCCCGCCATCCGCAGCATCTCATAGCTTTCCCTGCCGCCCCGCCGGACCAGATAGCGGCATGCAATGATAACGTCCCTTGCAAGCGCGGCAGAGATGTTTTCGGGCTTGATGAAATTCAAGAAATCGTCCCTGTATTTCTCATCGACATAGTCAACCGCATATTTCGTAAACTCCGCAGAAAAGTCAAACTGTCCCTTGACATCGATGTCCACGGCCCCGGACTTGCGGTAGCAGAAGCCCTCGTCAGTGTCGAGATCCACATAATATACGCTGCGGTAATCGGATGCCAGCGCAGTAATCATCCGATCCTGCTGCGCCCGCTGCTTCTCCTGCTCCAAAAGCTCCTCCTGCAGCGCAAGCTGTTCTTCGAGCTCCTCCTGCCGCACGCGGTTCTCCGCCTCTGCGGTCTCGCGTTCCAGACGGAGTGCCGAAGCCTTGCGCGACTGTATGAAGGCCACAACAAAGACCGCCAGCATCGCCGCCGCCACCAGAACGGATAAAACCATGCTCCGGCGGATAATGCCGTCGGAAATGGCACCGATCTCGTCGCTTATTACGCTTTCACGGATCAGATATGTCAGCATCCAGTCGGTGTTCCTGACCGGTATATAATAGAGCGTTTCGGTGATCCCGTTGTAAGTGAACGACACCTCGCCGGTCCTTGCTTCCTTAAAATCCGACACGACCTTGTCATTGCTGTATCCGAACTCGTAATCCGCCGCCGCAAGCGCATCCAAAAGATTGTCCTCGCTTGCAAGACCGCCAAGTACCGTATTGGTAAGAGCCACGCCGTCCTTCGTGTAGATGTTGCAGAAGGTGATGCTGTTGCTGCTGCCCTCAAAGGAAATCCTCTCCAGCATCTTGTCCATGTCCATTTCCATGAAGCACACGTCAAGATGCTTATCCCCCAGGGGCAGACGGTCAATGGGAATGGCGATAACCAGCTTTTTGTCGTCCTTGTCAATGTGGCGGACAGATATCTCCGGACCGCTAATATTCTTATAATCGAACCCGTAGGAGTCGATATCCGTCCTCGTGCCGCGGGATGTATAGATCAGCCCGTCCTCGTCAACGAAGGCGAACCGCTCCAAGTCATAAAGCTGCTTCATCCGCGCCTGATAGCTCTGCAGGGTCTCGACGCTTTCAAGATCGGATCTCTCGATCAGACCGACCGCGATGTCCAGGTCGTCGATGTAATCTTCGAGCGTGGACGCGACAACCTGCTCGCGCCGTTCCGTCATTTCACCCATGAACAGCACCGATACCTTGCGCACCGCCTCAAGGGAATCAACGCCCGCGCTGCGCCCCGTCCAGATGGTGCCGCAGACCATTATGAGGGCAAACAGCACCCCTCCGATGATGGCAGGCCGTATGAAATTCGAATTATTATTACCTTCCATTTGCGTACCCCCTTTTTGGGATTTTATGCACCTAATCATAGCATAAAAGTTGTGGAAGCACAATTCCATTTGCATTTTATCGCCGCCGCGTGTTATGATTCAATCCAAAGTAAAAGTTTTACGCGAGGTGGATTATGAATAAAAAAGACCTGACAGAACTGAAGCGGCGGATGAAAAAGGAATCCTGCACCATCACGAAGATGTGCGGCTGCTATGTGGATTCCGGGAAGAACAAGGTGACGACCTTCGCCGAGGATTTCCTTCTTCTCGAAGATGAAGAATTTTACAAATATCTCGAAATCTGCAATAAGGCACTCTCCGGTACGATGAACAACAATCTTGTAGAGCTTGAATTTCCGACAGACGAGGAAATATCGGGCGGGATGCAGAGCGCGCTTCTTGCTCTGCGCGAAAGCGAACTGCAGAACGAAACGGTGCTCGACGCATTTTACGATCACGTGATTGACACCTACGATGAGGTCGGGAACTATCTGATCCTCCTCTTCTTCGACTCGTATGACATTCCGATGAAGACGACCGACAACCTCCTGCTCGGCGAATCCGACGAGGTCTTCGACTACATTGTCTGCGCGATCTGCCCCGTCAATCTCTCGAAGCCCGGTCTGTCCTTCAACGAAGAGCAAAAGAAGATCGCCGCACGCGAGCGCGACTGGGTGGTCGGCGCCACCGAAAGCGGATTTCTGTTCCCGTGCTTTACCGACCGCTCGACCGATATTCACCATATCTTAGTCTATACGAAGAACGCAAAGGATCCGCACCGGGAGTTCTGGGAGAACGGGCTCGGCTGCCCGTCGAAGCTGACCTCCACGGAGAAGCGGATCTCGTTTGTCGATATGATGTCGAAGACCTTAGGTCCGGAGAACGAGGACACCGAAGACCTTGTTCTCGATGTCCAGCAGAACATCGACAATTATGTAAAGGAAGAGATCGCGGCCTACGGCGAGGATGTGCCGGTCATTCTGAACCAGAACGATATGAACGACATTCTTTTGGACAGCGGGATTTCCGAACGGAAGGCAGAAAAGATTTCCGCCGGATACAATGAATTTTTTGCCGACGAAAAGCCGGAGGCGGAAGAGCTTGTGGATTCCCGTGCTCTGAAGAATAATGAGCTGCGCAACGAAAAGCGCATTCTCTCCGAGCAGGTGGTCGCCCTGACCGAGCAGCTGAATGAAGCGGGGATCTTAACCGAAGACGGCGCAAATGTTGATATTGTGCTTCGCGTATCCGAGGCAAAGGCGTCGGAGATTTCCTCAACCTTTGTAGACGGACGGCGGACACTTCTCATCCCGCTTGACGACAGCGATACGACAACGATCAACGGACAGGCTGTGAGGTTCTGATCTATAGAATATGGGCTGTCACATAATGATGGATGAATTGCCGATTGGAGTCGAAAATCCGGCACCCGGATAGACCGGCACACCTTTTCGACTGTTCAACCGCCCGCTCCCGTGCCCGTTCCGGATTATTTTCCCAATAGTTGTACCCATTGTATCAAAAAGACCGTTTTTTTGCAGTGCAATCACCAAATATCCATATTTCTGATATACGCCTCTTTGAAGTATAAATCGTCCGCAAGGCTCACTTGAGCACAACGATTTACAATTTCCACGATCTGCTGCTCGTCTTCGGGATGGGTGAGCAGTTTTTCTGCGCCCGCGAGGGAAGTGTTGCCGACGGCTCTTGCTTTCTCCATCAGATGGCCCGGAAGCAGGCCGACCGTCGCCGCGGAATGCAGATCAAGGTACTCGCCGAAGCTGCCCGCAAGAAGCACTTCATCGACGTCTTTCGTATCCGCGCCTGCTGCCCGAAGAAGCGTCATTGCTCCCGCGCACACCGCTGCCTTCGCGGTCTGAAACGCCCTGATGTCATCCTGTTTAAGAAGCAGACGGTGGCCTGCGTCCCGTATATAAATCGGGAAGCCTTCGTCGATATAGCGGTCCGATAATGTTCCGTGACAGTCGATGATTCCGTCGAGGTACATCTCGGCGACTGCATCAAAAAGACCGCTGCCGCAGATTCCGCGGGGATAATCCATACTTCTCTTTTCCGTCCGCCCTATGATGTCAGTTTTTTCTCCTCTATTACCGCAAGCAGTATCCGACTTATCCTGTCCAGTCGGATGCCAGCGCTGCGACGTGAAGATAGTCCCTCGGGGTCTGCAGCTCACTTCGTTCGTTGGACGGTACCTGGCTCCTTTTGCACTTTGATCGGTCTTTGCTTTTCCCTTGCTTCCGCCCGCACGGATTCCTCCTTCCGTCTCGCCTGCTGTAATGTTTTTCCTCCCTTGCAAATGGGAATCCTCGCTCTTGAGCCAATCCGTCCGGCAGAACCCGCTTTTGATCTTCACATGAGAGATCGCTCCCTCAACTGCCGCCATCCCGATGGAAATATTTCCGCCCTCGAATGCCGGACCGGCGGCGACGGATGTCACATAAAGCCTGCCATTTACCGCAAGTGCCATTTCCCCGTTGGTTCCGAGGTCGATAAACATCGTCGGTTCCTTTTTCTCTGTCAGATCAAGCGCATAGATTCCTGCGACAATGTCCCCTCCGACAAAAGCGGAGATGCAGGGAAAGACGGTTGCGCGTAATCTGCCGCCCGAGCGCACACCCCCTTCACACTGCGCGTTCCCGGAGTCATGGGGTTCGCCGGTCTTCCATACCGATTCTTCATATAGCATGGACTCGTCAAAATCGATCGTTTCATGACGTAAAGAAATATCCCCCGGAATAAATGGTGCCCTAAGAAGCCCGCCCGTCGGCAATCCGGAAAAGATATGCAGCATTGTCGTATTGCCGGAAATGATAATGGGGCAATCCTCTTTGATTCCCGCTCGTTCTAAAAATGATTTTGCATAACCCGCAATCTGGTTCCGTATCAGCTGCCGCATCCGCTCCGCCACACGTTCATCCGAAGCTGCGTTCTTCGCGCGTGAAAGCACATCGGAGCCCAGTGCCGCCTTCCGCTGGGGGTTCGTAAACGTCACAGAAAAAATCTCGCAGGCTTCCTCCCTTTCTCCCGCCTCGTGTCCGCCGACATTCTTCTTTTTTCCGGTCTCCCGTCCATCCGCATTCTCCGTCAGCTCACCATCCGCACTTGCATTCCCGCTATTCTTTTCCCATTGCATCAGCGACATCGCCACCGTCGTCGTCCCGATGTCAACCGCAATGCCGTAGAAAGTATTTTTCATAATCCATAAACACTCACATAGAATTAAAGCTGTTCATTCATATAACTCTTCTAACGTAACAAGTCTGACCTTGTCCGGGTTGGCGTTTTCTTTTACCCATTTTGAAAAACCGGATAAAGAGAATAACAAGAACTCCACCTCTTCATAATGCCTGTCAATAAGACCGCGTCTGTCCATCAGTGCTTCATATACTTCTTTATCGATCACTTCATTTTTGAACCTGCACTCCCCGAGCACCGCCTTTTTATTTGCATCATCGATCCCCACTACATCAATGTCCGTAGGTATGTGATCGTGTCCCGGTCCCCACCAGCTTCCAACGTTTGTAACAAGACAATTCAGTTTGCCATCCAGCCCCTGTGACAGGGTATAATACCTGCACATCTCTTCAAAAACTTTACCCATAAAGGAATGGATCTTATCTTTTACGTAGTTTTTATAAATGACCTCACCACGATTCATCTCTATTGCAGTTTGCGCACCCGGAATAAAGGAATACCAGAAACGGTACATGCTGTCAGTCACTTCGTAGATACTCCGCCTGTTGTTCTCTTTCCCTGTCATAGGCGTGATCCTGGAGATGATGCCCACTGTATCCAAGCTCTTCAAGACATACGACAGAGTCGCGGTCGTAATGTGTGCCTTATCCGCGATCTCGGTTACTTTGCTGGCACCGCTGGCACAAGCTTCGATAACCGTATTGTAGGTATTAACAGATCTGAACTCCTGTGTAAGAAGATTCATCGTTTCCTCATACAGATATCCCGATGTTGTAAAGAAATTGCCAATCAGGTTATCATCTAATGAAAGGTTATTATCGAAGAGTGTCAAATATTTTGCAACTCCGCCTGTAACTCCATATACGACTGCTTTCTCTTCGGCATTATACTTCGGAACAAACTCGGCAGATTCGATATAATTAAACGGGCGTAAGAAAATCTGATTGGTCCGTCTCCCAAACAGCGGACTTTTCTCGCTTAAGATTTCTTTCTCCATAAAGCTGATCGCGGAGCCGCAAATAATCAGATAGATATTCTTAGATGCAAATATCGTATCCACCGCCGCCTGAAACCTTGAGAGAAATGAATCGTCGGCTTCAGCAACATAGGGAATCTCGTCAAGTGCAATGACGATTTTCTCTTTATCTGCGAGATTACCGACAAAACGGAAAAACGCCTCCAAATCAGCAACAGATAATCCTTCCATGGCAGGAGCAAGATCCGCTACCGCCTGAGATGACCATTTTTTTACGTTGTCCTCTAAAGATGTTCTGCTTGCAACATAATACGACGCTTTTTTGCCCTTGATAAATTCTGTTATCAACCGGGATTTGCCTATCCTGCGGCGGCCATAAATAACCGTCATCTGAAATCCCGGCTTATTGTATGTATCTTCAAGAACGCGAAGCTCGTTTTTTCTTCCAACAAACATATCCTCGCCCTTTTTGCTAAATTATATTTTACTAAAATATGTTTTAGTAATTAACATTTTAGCAAATATCTTCCCTTTGTCAAGAAAAACGGCAAAAGAAAAAGCGGCAGCCCTGATCTTAAGACTGCCGCTTAGCTTATCATCATTTCTTATCTTGCATGACTTGCCTTGATCGCTTCCATCGCCTCTTCTTCCTATTCCCCCTTTTCAATGCCTGTGCATCGAAAAGCTCTCCAGATCATAGTTCTTCAGATTCTCGATGATCCCGCGTCCGTCCGCATCGCCGATCAGCTTGTCACGATTCTTCTTCGCCTTGAGCTGATTCTCGTGCGAGCTCGGGCCGCCGACGCAGCCGCCGAGGCAGACCATACCCTCGATAAAGTCTTCCGGCAGACGCCCCATCTTCATCAAAAGAAGTGCCTTCTTGCATTCCGCAGCGCCGTTGCAGACATTGACTTTCGCGTCAATCTCCTTCTCAGCTTCCTTCAGATACTGAAGAACCGCAGCCGTCACGCCGCCGGAATTACCGAAACGCTTCCCATATACGGACGACTCCTGATAATCGTTGTCATCCTCTTCAAATTCAACTCCCTTCGCCCGCATGATCGCATGGATCTCGGAAAACGCCAGAACATAATCCGCATTCCCCTCAATACCAAACTCCGTCGCCTCGGACTTCTTCGCGATGCAAGGTCCGATAAAGACGCAGACCGCATCGGGCTCTTTCGCCTTGATCATACGGGAAACCCCGCACATCGGCGAAACCGCCGTCGAAATATTCTCAGAAAGCTCCGGGAAATGCTTCCGTATCATATTCACGAATGCCGGACAGCAGGAGGTCGTCTTCTTCTTCCCCTCGGAATACGCCTCGTACCACTCCTCAGCCTCCGCAGCAGTCGTTAAGTCGCCGCCAAGACCAACCTCGATAAAGTCCTTGAAACCGAGCGCCTTCATCGCCTTTTTCCAGCTCTTCATCGTGATCTTTTCACCGTACTGTCCTTCCACCGCCGGAGCCGTCATAGCATAAACCGGCTTCCCCGACTTAAGCGCCTCAATGACCGGAACGATCATCGTCTTCGAACCGATCGCTCCGAACGGACAGCTGTGGATGCAGTGTCCGCAGCGGATACATTTCTCCTCATCGATCACGCAGATATTATTTTCATCGTAAGTGATCGCATCCACCGGACATGCCTTTTTACAGGGCCGCTTCAGCGCAGCGATCGCATTATACGGGCAGGCTTCGGCACATTTACCGCATTCCTTACACTTCGTCGGGTCGATATGCGAACGGTCACGCCCCGGCTCGCAAGCCCCGAAGTTGCAGGCATTGACACAGGCTTTACCCAGGCAGTTCTGGCAGTTCTCCGTAACCACGTAGCTCGAAATCGGACAGCCCTCACACGCCGAATCAATGACCTGGATGATGTTCCCGTCATCCTGGGCCCCGCTGTATTTGCCTTCCGCAAGGCGGATACGCTCGCGGATGATCTCACGCTCCCGGTAAATGCAGCAGCGGAACGTTGCAAGCGGTCCCGGGATCATTTTCACCGCGATCGTGTCCCGCTTATTCTCAAGCTCGCCCTCAAACGCCAGCTTCGCTACCTCAAATAAGACATCATGCTTTAATTTGATTACCCCTTCATCTGCAAACATAGATTTCCTCTCCCTTTCGTTCGTGTCTAAAGCGTTCCAAAATGCGCACCGATCCCCTTCCGATGCACGATATGTCTCATTCTAACATAAAACCCCGAAAATTCCTATCGAAAAATGCATGTTTGAAAAAAAATGTGCACGAAGCGAAAAACCGGTTCAATTTTGCGCAGCGTCCACAATTGCAATACGTTAGTATTTTATGTTTTTCCGATACTTTTGACAAAATTTTCTTGACAGTAAAAAAGGAGGCATTCTTATGTTAGGTGACCAGATCAAAAAATTACGCACAGCCGCAAAAGAAACGCAGACCGGGCTTGCAAAAAAGCTTTCCGTATCCAAGCAGGCGGTCAGCAACTGGGAAAACGGCAACGTCCAGCCATCCGTGGACATAGTCTGCCGTATCGCACGGCACTACGGCTGCACGACGGATTATCTGCTGGAGATGCACAACCACACCTTTTATATAGAAACAACATATCTCACGGAAGATCAACAGCAGCAGCTGATGCGGATCGCAAGGGAATTTGAGAAGCTGAACAAAGAGACGGGGCGGTTCAAGGATATCTGACCGCGCCGTCAACAGGTGCGAAAATCCGTTTCGTGCGTATCCACCGGAATCTCTTCGTTTTCGATCCGGTCGATCCGTATGAACCGGCTGTGCGTCTGTGTATCCCTGATCACACGGCGGATGTCCTTCGGAAACCCCTGCAGCTCCGCCGTCACACTGCCGTCATATTCGTTCTTCACCCAGCCGGTCACAAGGTGGTCCCGCGCCGCCATCTGTACGGTGAAACGAAAACCGACGCCCTGCACCTGCCCGTAAAAACGCACCTTCTGCCGCACACGTTCCTCACTGTCAGCGATCGCTATATTCACTGCCGGTGCATTTTCATCTTTCGTTTCCAACCAGTCCCAAAAACGCACGATATCTTTCCTCCTATATTACCGCAAGTAATATTTGACTTTCTTGCGTCCGTCCGGATGCCAGTGCTGTCAGCCACTACTCTGCATAGTGTTTTTCTACAAAATCAATAGATTTCAGAAAAACATCTATCACTTCGTTCGCGGGACAGTACTTGACTCTTTGGTAGACATGACTCCCTCCACTCCGCTAATAAACATTAGCCATATTATAGCTAACAAATATTAGCTTGTCAAGTGATAACCTCCACGTATATTACCTTTTTCCATACTTTTTGATCTCATCCACAAACTGCCTGTCTGACTTTTCAAACCATAAATACCGATGCCTTTTTTACATCAAAAAAGTGTCACAAAAGAGCACAAAAAAATCCGCAAACCTTGCAATCAAAGGTTAGCGGATATACTGTTTTTTTGCTTTTTATTACTATTTGCAAACAAAGTGCAACCGGAAGTTATCCTTCTATTACGACAATTATTATGCCATCTATTATGACATTTTACAAGTCTTATTTAATGACGTAATGGCCGAATCGATTCGAGCCAACATGCTCAATCTTGCCTTCATCCATCAATCGCTTCAAAGCCCTCTGAACAGTTCTTTGAGAAGAACCTACTATCTCAGCAAGCCCTGCAGCTGATTGATTTCCATCTTCCTTCAACAAATCCAGCAATTTTTCATCTAACGTTTTAGCTTTGTTCATTACGCCATTATGAGACAAGGAGTCTTGTGAACATATCATATTGTCCGTGAATATCAGAGATAGCATAGGTTGCCATTAAGATACCTCTCGTTTGTAAAACATGTTGATCATTTTCATTGACCTGTACTCTATGCATGCTATCGCATTATCAATGCTCCTCTCAAATGGTACCCAGTCAACCGGATCATCCGTCACCGGATCATCGGCATGCCCATCCTCACAGTAAGATTCATACTCACGAAAAACCTCTAA
>JAFSYD010000230.1 GCA_017443685.1 Lachnospiraceae bacterium
CAGCGCAGCCCGCACCAATATAACGAATACGAAGCGGCCGTAAGGGACATTATCGCCAACGTGCGCTTAAACGGGGACGAAGCGATATTGTCTTATGCAAAGAAGTTCGACGGAGTTACACTTACTTCCGATACACTTGCCGTAACCGACACCGAGATCGAGGAAGCATATGCTTCCGTTGATCCAAAGCTTTTGGAGGTCATCAAAAAGGCGAAGCATAATATCACGGCGTTTCATCAGAAGCAGGTGCAGCAGAGCTGGTTTTCGACGAATGAAAAGGGCGTTTTACTGGGACAGAAGGTTACGGCGCTTGAAAATGTCGGCGTATACGTGCCCGGTGGGAAAGCGGTTTATCCGTCGTCGGTGCTGATGAATATTTTACCGGCAAGGATCGCGGGAGTGGATCATATCTATATGACAACGCCGTGCGGCAGGGATGGAAAGATTCCGGCGTCCACACTGGTTGCCGCGAAGGAAGCCGGCGTGGATAAGATTTTTAAAACCGGCGGGGCACAGGCGATCGCGGCGTTGGCGTTCGGGACGGCAACGATCCCGAAGGTTGATAAGATCGTAGGACCGGGCAATATCTATGTTGCCCTTGCGAAAAAGGCTGTTTTCGGCCATGTCAGCATCGATTCGATCGCAGGTCCGAGTGAGATACTTGTTCTCGCGGATGAGACGGCGAATCCACGCTTTGTTGCGGCGGATCTGTTATCGCAGGCAGAGCATGATGAGCTGGCTTCCGCGATATTGATCACAACGGATGAGGTGCTTGCCGAAGCGGTGCAAAAGGAGATCGATGGCTTCTTAGCGGTCTTATCCAGAAGTGCGATCATTGAGCGATCCCTGGAGAATTATGGCTATATCCTGATCGCGGAGAGTAAGGAGCAGGCCATTTCGGCGGTAAATGCGATCGCATCCGAGCACTTGGAGATCGTGACGGCGAACCCGTACGAAGATATGACAAAGGTGCGTAATGCCGGTGCGATATTCCTGGGAACATATTCGTCCGAGCCGCTCGGGGATTATTTTGCTGGTCCGAACCATGTCCTTCCGACGAACGGAACGGCACGGTTTTTCTCGGCGCTTTCGGTGGATGATTTCATCAAAAAGTCGAGCATTATCTCATATTCGAGGGAAGCGTTAGAGGAAATCCACGCGGACATCGAAGCGTTTGCGGAGTGCGAGGAGCTGACCGCCCACGCGAACTCCATCAAAGTAAGATTCGAGTAGCAGGTTACGGCAGCGCTTTATTATGCGCTACAAAGGAAAAAGGGGAAATCTATGGCAGACAATACAATTACGATAAAAACGGTGCCGCAGGGGATAACCGGACAGCCGCAGGAAGTCGGGACAGGCGCGTCGGCACCGCAGACCGGAGCGAATGCAGACATATCACAAGGCGCAGCGGAGGCATCGGCATCGCAGAACGGTACGAATGCATCGGTGCCGCAGACCGGCACGGATACAGCGGCATTGCAGAACAGAACGGATGCAGCAGCGTTACAGGGCAGAACGAATGCAGCGGCATCGCAGACCAGAAAGAATGCGTCTGCTCCGCAGAAAGCGGCAGAGAATCTATCATCGGGGAGTGCTGACGCATCTTCGTTGCGTACCGCCTCTGTGACCCGCACGACAAAGGAGACGGACATCAGCTGTACCTTAGCCCTTGACGGCAGCGGACAGGCGGACATCAAGACCGGGATCGGGTTCTTTGACCATATGCTGGACGGCTTTGCAAGGCACGGGCTTTTTGACCTTAGCCTTACCTGTGAGGGCGACCTGTATGTGGACTGCCACCATACGATCGAAGACTGCGGGATCGTCCTGGGGCAGGCATTAAGAGAAGCGGTCGGAGACAAAAAGGGAATGATCCGCTACGGAAGCTTCATCCTTCCGATGGATGAGGCTCTGGTGCTCTGCGCGGTGGATTTCGGCGGACGGCCCTATCTTGGCTTTGACTACCGTTTTATGACGGAGCGGGTCGGATATTTTGACACGGAGATGGTAAGAGAGTTCTTCTATGCGGTATCCTATTCTGCAAAGATGAACCTGCATTTTGACATTATGCGCGGGGAGAATGCGCACCATATCATAGAGGCATGCTTTAAGGCATTCGCGAAGTCCGTGGACATAGCCACCACGCTGGATCCGCGGATCACGGACATATTATCGACAAAGGGGAAGCTGTAATGGAACAGAAGAATATCGTAGCGACTATCTATATTAAGGACGGAATGGCGGTTAAAAGCCCCACGGAGCTTTCTGCGCGGAAGGATATCCTGGAGCTTGCGAACCGCTACAATGACAGCGGCATCGACAAGATCATCTGCTTTGACTTATCCGAGGACGATGAGGAGCACGAGAAGAACATTCTCGCCATCCGTGAGATCAACCGCAGCATCGAGATCAAGACCTGCGGCGGCGGCAATATCCAGCGCCTTGAGGATGTAAAAAAGCTGCTCTACGCGGGCTGCATCGAGGTCGTCTTAAACGGCAATAAGGCAAGTACCCTTAATCTGGTAAAAGAAGCCGCGGCACGTTTCGGACAGGAAAAGATTCTTGTATCCATCGACAATATCGACATCCTATTCAAGGCAGGGCCGTCTTTGGCGGAAAACGTGCACGAGCTTCTGGTGATGAACCAGGACATTACGGCATCCATCGAGAATACGACGACGATCCCCTATATTCTGCGGCAGGACGAAGAGGATGCCGAGGTGATCGAAAAGCTTTTGCAGTCGGATCAGATCCGCGGCATTTACGGCGCATTTATCAATGATGCGTCCGCCGATATTATGTCCTTAAAGGCGACGCTGTCGGATGCCGGAATCAAAATGGACAATTTCGAAGCGGCACTGTCCTGGACGGACTTGAAGACCAATTCCGACGGCCTTGTTCCGGTCATCGTACAGGATTATAAGACCGAGGACGTATTGATGCTTGCCTACATGAACGAGGAGGCCTTCAACAACACGATCCGCGTCGGCAAGATGACCTATTGGAGCCGAAGCCGTAAGGAGCTTTGGGTGAAGGGAGCTACCAGTGGGCATACCCAGTATGTCAAGTCCCTTGTGGCGGACTGTGATTATGATACGCTTTTGGCAAAGGTGTCACAGGTGGGCGGAGTAGCCTGCCATACCGGGAAGCGTTCCTGCTTTTTCAATGAGATCATCAAAAAGGAATACACGGAGAAGAACCCGAAGAAGGTCTTTGACGATGTATATTCGATCATTCAGGACCGCAAGGTACATCCCAAGGGCGGTAGCTACACGAATTACCTGTTTGACAAGGGGATCGACAAGATCTTAAAAAAGATCGGTGAGGAGGCTACGGAGATCGTGATCGCCGCGAAGAATCCGGATTCCCAGGAGGTCATCTACGAGGCGTCGGATTTCCTGTATCATCTGATGGTGCTGATGGTGGAAAAGAACGTCACATGGGAAGAAGTGACAAGAGAACTGGCACAAAGGTAAGCTATGCGAAAAACAGCTCTTCCGGAGGACATCCTGCTGTCCGTGGAGAAAGCAGCGCGCTACATCGGCAACGAATTCGGCGCTATCATGAAGGACGCCGGAGATGTAAAGATCCGTTACGCCATCTGCTTTCCCGACGTCTATGAGATCGGGATGTCGCATCTGGGTATTCAAATATTATATGATATGTTCAACCGGCGTTCCGACGTCTGGTGCGAAAGGGTATATTCTCCGTGGACGGACGCGGCAAGCGCCATGAAGCGGGAGGGGATACCCCTATTTGCGTTAGAATCGCAGGATAGGGTGCGTGATTTTGATTTTATCGGGATGACCCTGCAATATGAGATGTGCTACACGAACATCCTGCAGATCCTCGATCTTGCGGGGGTGCCCCTTTTGGCAAAGGAGCGCGGGGAGGATATGCCGATCGTGATCGGCGGAGGGCCTTGTACCTATAATCCCGAGCCGCTGTGCGACTTTTTTGACATCTTTTTTATCGGTGAAGGGGAAGCGCATTACGATGAATTTTTTGACCTGTATATAAATATGAAAGAAGACGCTTTCTTTTCGAAGGAAGCATTCCTTCGTGAAGCGGCGCGGATACCCGGGTTTTATGTGCCGTCGTTTTATGAGGTCGGTTATAACGAGGACGGTACGATCGCGTCGTTTTTGCCGAAAGAAGAGGGCGTTCCGGCGACAGTAAAGCGGCAGGTGATTACCGATCTTGATGCCGCGC
>JAFSYD010000231.1 GCA_017443685.1 Lachnospiraceae bacterium
AGTCGCTGTCTGCTACCGGGAAAAGGAAGGGATCGCTTTTCTGCTTGTCGGCTCGGTTGCAATTTTTTTAGGCTTTTTAGCCGTTCGCAAAAAGCCGGAAAATGTCGTTTTCTACCTAAAGGAGGGTTGCGTTACCACCGCTCTTTCGTGGATCGTTTTATCCGTTTGCGGCTGCATCCCCTTCATTTTGACGAGTGAGATCCCGTCTTTTACCAATGCCCTGTTCGAAACCGTTTCCGGATTCACCACGACCGGCGCATCCATCCTTTCCGATGTCGAGGCCCTTTCACACGCGTCACTTTTCTGGCGCAGCTTCACACACTGGATCGGCGGCATGGGGGTTCTTGTTTTCCTGCTCGCGGTCATCCCGATGAGCGGCGGCTCGAATATCAACCTGATGCGTGCCGAAAGCCCGGGCCCCTCCGTCGGCAAGCTTGTTCCCAAGATCCGTTATACCGCACGGATCCTGTATCAGATTTATTTTCTTTTGACCATCACAGAGATCATCTTTCTTTTACTCGGACGGATGCCTTTGTTTGATGCTGTCTGCACCGCATTCGGGACTGCCGGCACCGGCGGATTCGGCATCAGGAACACAAGTCTCGCCGGCTACTCCATGTACCTTCAGTGGGTGACGACCGTCTTTATGATCCTTTTCGGCGTGAACTTCAACGCCTATTATCTGCTTTTGATGCGGGAGTTTAAGAAGGCCGGCGGGATGGAAGAGGTGCGCACGTATCTCGGCATCATTTTCGCCGCCATCGTTATCATTTTCCTGGATACGATCCATCTTGCCCCGTCACCCGGACGCGCGCTGACCGATGCCGCGTTCCAGGTCGGCTCGATCATCACGACGACGGGATTTTCCACGGCTGATTTCGATATGTGGCCGATGCTCTCCAAATCGATCCTTGTTGTGCTGATGTTCATCGGTGCCTGCGCCGGCTCGACCGGCGGCGGCTTAAAGGTATCCCGTATCCTGATCGCTTTCAAAACGATGCTGAAGGAATTCGGCTCGTACATCCACCCGAAGAGCGTCAAGATCATCAAGATGGACGACAAGCCGATCGATCACGATGTACTCCGTTCGACCAACGTTTACTTTATCACCTTTGTTATGATCTTCACCTGCTCCATGCTTCTTGTATCGGTGGAGGAGGTCGATTTTACAACCTGCTTTACCGCGGTTGCCGCAACCTTTAACAACATCGGTCCGGGCTTATCCTTAGTCGGTCCGTCCTGTAATTTCAGCTTCTTTTCGCCTTTTACCAAATGGGTGCTGATGTTCGATATGCTTGCAGGCCGGCTGGAGCTGTTCCCGCTGCTGATCCTCTTTGCCCCGTCTCTGTGGAAGGAGATCACTGCCAGGAAGCCCGCAAAAAAGGATGTGTGATCCCGTGCGGCTGGAGGTTACCGAATACAATGTTACTCTGCGGCACCAGCGTCCGTTAACGATCGCGCTGCTTGCCGATGTTCATGACGCGCCCTGCGAGGAAGTGATCACGGCACTTTCCAAAGCGAATCCGGATCTCATCGCCATCGCCGGCGATCTGGTAAACGCCTACTACCGGCACCATCGCCGCAACTTATATACGCGGCTGATGTACCGCCGTTCCCCTGTTGATAAAAGCAAGGCAAATCTTCCTTTGAAAAAATGGAACGCACTGGATTACAGTCCCAATGCGCTTTTACTGCTTCGCGAATGCCCCCGGATCGCGCCGACCTTCTTTTCGCTCGGCAATCATGAATGGGTTATGTCGGATGCGGATTATCATACAATTGCGCGCCACGGCGTGACCCTTTTGGACAACTCTTATCAGGCGCTTTCCCTTGGCGGCGACAAGCCAATCTTCATCGGCGGTCTCACCTCGGCAACCATCGTCCGGTTCCGGGAATTCGCCCGTCGTTTTCCGAAGGAAGACTGGGAAAAGCGGCACCATTCCAACATTGACTATCTGCGCTTCAAAGAGCAGGTGTCCGAACCGGATGCCGAATGGCTGTTTGACTTTGAAAAAGAAGACGGCGATAAGCTTCTGCTGTCGCACCATCCGGAATATTGGACCGATGATCTTCCGCTTTTAGAGCTTCATCCGATCGATCTTGTCTTAAGCGGACACGCGCATGGGGGACAGATCCGCCTGTTCGGGCACGGGCTGTTCGCTCCCGACCAGGGCATCTTCCCCAAATATGTTTCCGGTGTCTTCACAGGCGGGCACGGCCGGATGGTTGTCACCCGCGGCCTCTGCAACACGGCCAAAATCCCGCGCATAGGAAATCCGGCGGAGCTTGTCATCATAAAGACAAACCGTCCGCCGGATCCATAATCCTGCTATAATTTCCCGCCGTCCCGGCGGACTCTTACATGACCCCGAACTTTTTCATTTCCGCTTCCAGCTTCGCCGCGTTCTCGGGAAGCATTTCGTAAAGCGGCGGCCGCAGCGGCCCAACCTCAAATCCCATCAGGTTCATCGCCTTCTTAACCGGGATCGGATTCACTTCACTAAACAGCGCGTCCACAAGCGGGATCGACTTCAGCTGCATCTCGGCAGCCTTTTTCACGTCGCCGTCCAAGAATGCCATTATCATATCGTGCGTCTCACGCGGGGCAATATTGCTGATCACCGAGATCACGCCGATGCCGCCGATCGACAAAAGCGGAACGACAAGCCCGTCTTCTCCCGAATACATCTCCACCTTGCCATCGCATAAAAGCATCGTCTTCGAAGCCTGTGCCATGTTGCCGGTCGCCTCTTTTAAACCGACGATATTCTCCTTCGTCCGAAACAGCTCCGCCATCGTCTCCGGCAGCACATTCGTCCCTGTCCGGCTCGGC
>JAFSYD010000232.1 GCA_017443685.1 Lachnospiraceae bacterium
AGCGATGATGTGGAAGAGATCGCTCAGAACATCCATGACAAGCTGATCGAAGGCGTGAAAAAGCGGCTCGTTTCCGACGCGCCGGTCGGGTATCTGCTTTCGGGCGGACTGGATTCATCCCTGGTATGCGCGATCGCCGCGAAGCTGTCGGAGGAGAAGATACATACCTTCGCGATCGGTATGGATACGGATGCGATCGATCTGAAATATGCGAGAAAGGTTGCGGGTTTCATCGGAAGTGAGCACACCGAGGTCATCATTGATAAGAAGACAGTGATCGAAGCCTTGCCTGAAGTGATAGCGGCACTCGGAACCTTTGACATTACAACGATCCGTGCCAGCATAGGAATGTACCTCGTATGCAAGGCGATCCGCGAGAAGACCATTGTCCGCGTTCTTCTGACCGGTGAGATCTCGGATGAGATCTTCGGATACAAATACACGGATTTCGCCCCGGATGCGGAAAGCTTTCAGGCGGAGGCCGAAAAGCGCTTAAGTGAGCTTTATATGTACGATGTCTTACGTGCCGACCGCTGTATCTCCGTTCATTCGATGGAAGCGCGGGTCCCCTTCGGCGATATCGATTTTGTCCGCTACGTTATGTCGGTCGATCCGGCAAAGAAGATGAACGTATACGGCCAGGGAAAATATCTGCTGCGGCACGCGTTTGAAAATGACAACATCCTGCCGGAGGACATCCTGTTCCGGGAGAAGGCAGCCTTTTCCGATGCGGTCGGACATTCGATGGTGGATGACTTAAAGGAATACGCGAACGCTTATTACAGCGATGAAGAATATGAAAAGAAGAGGCTGCA
The DNA here is from genome assembly GCA_017443685.1 of Lachnospiraceae bacterium. Taxonomy (GTDB): domain Bacteria; phylum Bacillota; class Clostridia; order Lachnospirales; family Lachnospiraceae; genus RGIG4930. The sequence continues at coordinate 816 of JAFSYD010000232.1, forward strand.
GTATGAGCATGCGATGCCGTTTACAAAAGAGTCGCTGCTGTACCGCGAGCTGTTCGAACAGTATTACCCGGGACAGGCGCAGATGATCACCGACTTCTGGATGCCGAACAAAAACTGGGAGAACTGCGATGTTGACGATCCGTCCGCGAGAGTACTGAAGAATTACGGTGCCAGCGGAGTATAGATATGTAAATCCCCCACCTCAATGAAAGGAGCAATACTATGAACGTACCGCAAATTTTCGGAAGCCAGGTCTTTAACGACGAAGTAATGCGCACCCGCCTTCCAAAGGATGTCTACAAAGCCCTGCAGAAGACCATCGCCGAAGGCAAGCACCTGCAGATGGATCTCGCAAATGTAGTAGCCGAGGCCATGAAGGACTGGGCGACGGAAAAGGGAGCAACCCATTTTACGCATTGGTTCCAGCCGATGACCGGCGTGACCGCGGAAAAGCACGACAGCTTCATATCTCCCGAGGAGGGCGGCAGAGTGCTGATGGAGTTCTCCGGAAAAGAGCTCGTAAAGGGCGAGCCGGATGCATCCTCCTTCCCGTCGGGGGGCTTGCGCGCCACCTTCGAGGCAAGAGGCTATACGGCGTGGGATCCGACCTCGTACGCGTTTATTAAAGATGATACGCTTTGCATCCCGACCGCGTTCTGCTCCTACAGCGGAGAAGCGCTCGATAAAAAAACGCCGCTGCTGCGCTCCATGCAGGCGCTCGAAAAGCAGGCGCTGCGCATCTTAAAGCTCTTCGGCAATACCGACGCAAACGGGTACCGACCACGGTTGGTCCCGAGCAGGAATACTTTTTGATCGATGAAAAAATGTATGCCGCACGCCCGGATCTGATCTATACCGGACGCACCCTTTTCGGTGCGAACCCGCCGAAGGGACAGGAGCTTGACGACCATTATTTCGGTATGATAAAGCCCCGCGTCAAGGCATATATGAAGGAGCTCGACGAAGAGCTGTGGAAGCTCGGCATTTACGCGAAGACCGAGCACAACGAGGTTGCGCCCGCGCAGCATGAGCTTGCGCCGGTGTATTCGACCACCAACATCGCGACCGACCATAACCAGCTGACGATGGAACTGATGAAAACGGTTGCCCAGCGGCATGGAATGGTATGTTTATTGCATGAGAAACCGTTTGCGGGAGTCAACGGCTCGGGCAAGCATAACAACTGGTCGATATCGACGGATACCGGAGCAAACCTTTTGGAGCCGGGAGCTACTCCTTCCCAGAATGCTCAGTTTCTGCTCTTTTTAGTCGCTGTCATCAAGGCAGTAGACGAATACCAGGGATTGCTCCGCATGTCTGTCGCCTCGGCAGGGAACGACCACCGCTTAGGAGCGAACGAGGCGCCGCCGGCGATCATGTCCGTATTCTTAGGGGATGAGTTAGACAGCGTGCTTTCCGCGATTGCGGCGGGCAAGGATTACAA